>NZ_CANQLZ010000021.1 GCF_947624825.1 uncultured Acinetobacter sp. | reverse complement strand
TGCAGATCCAACCTCAATCAGTCGTGCACCAAGCTCTTTCATTTGATTCCACTTATCTTGCATACGCTCATAAGCCAAACCGTTTTTGTCAGCTTGAACAATCTTGGCATCACACGGCAAACCTGAGCGACTACCCACGCCTGCACCCGATTCTTTTACCATGTCATATTGCTCTTTCGTGATACCCGGTAAGCAAAGCGTAGGCTGTCCCACAATGAACGCTGATTCTTCAACATCCGCCGTGGTTGAGTAGTAAGACAACTCAAGTGCACCAAGCTCATACAATGGTGCAGTACCAATCTCATCTGAGTTATCCATGGCACCACAAAAGCTAAAAGGAATGTAATCCCACGGCGCACCGTTGTAGTCTGTCGGAATAAATTTATGGCCCTCTACAAATTCGCCTTTTTCATTCTTCGCATAAACCTGAACGGTATAAACCAAATCACCTTGACCTGCATCTTCAAGCTGCAAGATTCGATACTGATCCGACACTTCAACATCAAAACCTTTACGGACTTTTACAGACTCAAGCAGCTTTACAAAGCTCAACTTCTTCTGATTACCCACCAAAACATAATCCCAATCTAGGATATTTTTAGCTGCAATCACATGAATCATTGGGAAAGCACCTCTTTGACTTTCCTCGGCTTTGGTTCTGCTTGGTGCTACGCTTGGGTAATCCACATAAATACCACAGCGATAATTGCGACTTACAAGCCGTGTGGCACGTTGTGCAGTTTGCCAGATAGAACGCCCTGCACCATCTGCATTGCGCTCTAAGTATTCAAGCGCATCTGGTCGATTAAATACCGGTGTTTTACCAAAGGCCAAACCAATATGACTTGCCAATGTGCGAGAAGTCACACCGGGAAACACGGCGCGATGCAAGTATTCTGTATAACGATCTTTTCCATCAGGATCTTTATTGCTTTTAAATAGCGCAGGCAGTTTTAAATACTGTTGCCCTGCTGCTTTAATAACTTCTTGACCACCACACACATCATCTAATTTTTCCCAAGTTTTGATGTGTTTATCGTAATCAGCGTGTGTCTTTTTAATACTCATAATTAGAATCCAAACATTGGGAGATCAATACTGGTGACTTGTGGTGCTTCATTTAATTCATTAAAAGCATCACTTAAACCATCTACTTGGTCGTCATGCACACCGTTTGGGAACACACGCAGCTCTTTGATTAATTCCTTATTCCAATCGCCACGTAGCATTTTGACGTTGCCAATGTTGACCTGTGCAGCAAATGGCTGTGCCCTTGTGATTTTGTCACCTGATACTGCTTCAGCCTTAACATTAAAGCCTGACAGCATGGTGATGAAGTTTTTAGCCTGTGATTTACCTGCTTGACCTGGATCTTGCGGTAATCGAATCATCACGGCGCGACCATCCATTTGTGCAGTCTGCTTAATCGTGTTTTCCACACCATCAGGCCCCCAACGACCACGCACCATATCAACGATATAAATTTGATTATCCGGTGTCTTAAACATTCGTGGCCCAGCAGTCCAATCCCCTTCGTTTTCAGATGCAGCTAAATCCCATGCACGCACTTCTTTTAAGATGTTATTTGGCAATGCATCTACAATCTCAATGCGATCCGGTTTGAAGAAACCACCTGCAGGCGGTGACGGCAATTGTCGATACTGACCCGAAAATACATAAGGCGCAGCATCTTCCATCTGCTTTAAACGCTCTATGCTATGTTTTTCAGGCCATAACGCCGTGCCATCCTCTTGTACAGCAGACAGGCATAAATGCTCCCATTCTTCACCATTCCCACCATCCAGCAACCAACCTGAAAGGTCATGCTCATGCAATCGCTGCATAATCACAATGATTGGCGTGTTTGGTGAGTTGGTACGTGACTCAAGTGTGTTTTGAAACCACTCGATTACGTTGCCTCGGATTGTGTCAGAACTTGCCTCAGCAGCTTTGTGTGGGTCATCAATAACAATGGCACCACCGAACTCTTTACGAATCTTACCCGCACCAAAACCCGTGATCGTACCGCCTGTACCTTGTGCATAACACACGCCACCTGCCACAGTGCGCCAATCATCTTTAGCTTTACTATCATCACGTAGCTTTAGATTAGGAAAGACGCGCTTAAACGCAGGCTCTTGCACCAAGTTACGGGTCTGAAATGCGTTATTGGTTGCTAATGTTGCCGAGTAACTGATATGAATAAATTCACAATCAGGCACTTTGCCAAAGCACCATGCCATGAAATTAATCACGGCGATTTCTGTTTTTGAGTAACGTGGTGGAATATTGATGATTAAGCGATTTACTTCACCGCGATACACGCGCATCAGGGCATCACAAAGCTCTCGATGATGCCAGTTGTGCATCCACTTATATTTTCGACGCTCTTTAAACATATAGCGTGTGAAAAAATAAAGGTCTTCTTGTGCTTCAATCTGCAAAGCAAGTTCGCGTGCTGGATCAATACTCATCTAATATCTGCTCCCGCGCCTTTTTATAGCTCTCAAGTGGCACGTTTGCGTTAATTGATTCTATTGGGCCACCATTGGCACCAGTGATTTCTTGTTTCGTCACTCGACCATCAGTTTCTTGGAATGCTTGCTTTAATAGATTTTGCTTAGCTCGTTTATTTCGACCTGAATCCTCATACATCTTTTGAAGTTCTCGAAGTCGAAAGGCTTTATTAGCAATTGCAATATCGTCGATATTTTCTCGAAAATCCTTGCGCGTTTGATGAAATAACTCTGTCAATTTTTTGCTTAGATTTCTGCCTGAAAACTTTGTAGGGTCATAACCCTCGCACTGTCTTCGATCAATCTCTATGCCAAATCTTTGTTGGACAGCATCAGCTACCTGTTGAGGTGTTTCAAAGCAAGCAAGAGACTGAACTATAAAGATTTTCACAGGCTCTTTAAGTGCCGCCATAAATACCCCTTTGTCATGCTACGTCCAACAGGGTGGGCAAAAAAATTAACCAACTACACAGTTCCCACAGCACGCAGCAATATTTGTTTCTGATGCGAATGGTGCATTCTTCGCAATTTCTAATAGTCGTTGTACTGAACTATCAACGCCGTGTTGACGAATCTCACCAAAGAACACTTCGACATCATGCCCAGCCAAGTAATGCTTGGGTAAGCCTGTATGGTCGCTATAGATGACTTCGCCATCTTCGTCACGCTCTACGCCGATGTGATACAACTCATGCTCAATGAGTCGGCAAAAATCACGATCATTAGCTTGCTCACAATACGTTGCATCAATCGTGATTAAGTATTGAGGTATAAAGCCAAACCAATCTCGCATTTGCTGCTCTTGGCGTGCCTTTTTCCACCCGCCTTGGTTAAACATCACTTTTTCACATTGACCAAGCACCATGCGCTTTTTAGACACGGCGGCAGATGAAGCCCATGCGAACGCAAGAAATTCCTCATTGTCGTGTAGTAACTCAGCAATATGATCGTGATCAGGATTGTGAAGTTCACCACCAACGGTCAGCCAATTTTTAACAACCCATTCCTTAAGTTCAGGTGCAGGTGCCAAGCGAATTGCTTCTTCTTGCTCGGCTTGATCTATAAGTTCAGTCGGTGGGAATGGTCTGAATTGTTTGTCCATCTTCTAATCTCACTAACCGACGTTGAATCCAGTTAATCACTTCGCCTGACTCAATGGTGGGTGGGTCAAAACGTATAACCTCAAAACCCATATCTTCAGCAAGCCCATACTTATTAAATGAATTTGCGATCTTTTTACCACCACGACCCACCGACCAAGGACTACCTGCAATCTCTATCAGAAGTTTTAATCTCACAATATGGAAATCAAAACGCCAATTCTTTGTATGCAATGGTTGAAACTTTCGTTCATAACCAATGCCAAACTCTTGCAACTGCTGAAATAGTGTTTCTTCAGCTTCTAAGTAAGATTGCTTTGCCTTGGGCAATGGTTTATTGCGTGGTTTTTTCTTGTGTGGGGCCTTGGGGTAATTGTTTGGATCGGCGGACATACATCACCTACTTAAGTACAGCCTTTAATCCATCAATCCGCTTTCGCGTGTTTTGTAATTCGTTTTTAGTGGCGCGAAGAAAACTCTCAGCATTACCACCGTAATTGTTTAATAGATGAGCCAAAACAGCTTCAACCATTTCAGCATTGTTTAAGTTTTTACGAGCTTCAACTTTATCAACCATATTGCACCTACTTTTCTAGTTGCTTCTTTGATGCAACATAGACGCTATTGCCAAACTTAATTAGCTTGCCTTGCGTAATGTCATGTCGAAAATGCTTAAAGCACAGGACATAGCCAATTAAGAATCCAATAATTGTTACAACGATATAAGCCATATAAACCAACCGAGGAAACGTTGCTAAATCACTAACGAGGAACTTTTAAATCAACATCTGGCACAATCGTGGTTGGACGAAAGTCCACTTTATACTGATAAACGCTTACGCCTTTTGCATTAAGTTGCTCGGAGAAATATGTCACATTATCCGAGATACCTAGCGAGTGTTTCTTAAATTCCGATTCACCTGTTTTACAGGTTACATCCACCTTTCTCTCACCCACAGGCTCAAAAGAACACTTGCCCTCAATCGTCAAAACGTAATCACCTGTGATGCCGTTATAAAAAACAATACGACGATCAATCTGAAAATTATCAGCAGCATGAGATAAGTTACGAGATGCGACCTGAGCCTCACGCGAACAACCAATAAGACCTACAGCTAACAGCAAACCAATAAGACAATGTTTTTTCATTTGTAGTTACCTGTTTGGCGTGCCTTTAAACGACGCTTCTTCTGACTTACACGATTTTGCTTGGCATTGCCTGCTTGAGTTGTGATTTGCATTGCGCGAAGAGTAGCACCTAAATTTTCCGCTGCTGCCGTCATTTGTGCCGCAGCCAAACCAAAAGCGATCCGAGATAAACGCATATCAATCTCACAATAAAATAAGAAAAGAAAAACCCTGCTGAGTATCTAGAATCAGCAGGGTTTTATGTGCCGTAATCCGTTCGGCAAAAAGCTCTTATTTCTAAGAGCTCAGGGAAATTAAAACTGTTTGTCTAATTCGCCTTGATATAGTTTTTCTTTTAAAATAACTCAATACGACTATCAAGAATCGTGTAATACCAATTCATTGCATCACACTGTTCATTCAATAAAGCCCAATTTTTTTCATCAATAAATTTTGGCTGACCTTTTTGCAAAAAATCACGCAACTTATCTAAGCGATCTTTTAATTGATCACGTTCTTCGACTACACGCTGTTCATGTGGTTGTAATACTTTATGTTCCGAATTACTCATAATATTGTCCGACGTTTGTAGTTAAATCACTCTAGTTAAATGATGCAGAGTCCTACCTCAAACCAACTAAATCTTTTCAAACTCGTGGTTAAAAAAGGATTTAAGTTAATTTGCATCACTTCCTAGAATGATCACCACAGAAGATCCATGCTGTGGTCCATGGCTACTCCCTACTTTGATTGCCAGTGAATAGGCACACTACTAATCAATTTTCGGTTTCAATATCTCTTTTTTTTGGCGGGACATCACCCCCAAATCTGATTTCACTTTCCTGCATATCCTATTCATGCTCGATGAACTGCATGGGTTGTACACTCTTTCGCGGTGCCTAGCGCAGCTAATCAATTAATTAACCCAAACCGTCAGCATCACACATAATGATCTCCTTGTTTTGGTTTATAGAATTTCAGGCAATAAAAAAGCCCACCTATGGGTGAGCTTCTTTCTGATCTAGTGCAACTTACTTACACTTCGATCACTGTAGCACAAATATCGCATACCCCGTATATACACGTCAAGCACATTTTTCACTCAAATCCTTCTTAGTAAATTTATCAAACTTAAAATGCGGATAGCGCGATTTAATAAAAGCCAAGCCACACTTAATGTCTTGTTGAATCTGTGCAATATGTGTGTCATTGCTTGTGGCAATTTCACGAATAGAATTATCCATCACATAATGCGACCAAACCGTACCCACCCATTCTTCCACAATCTCATCATCAATTGCATTTAAGTCTAAAAAGATTTTATGAATCGCTCGGGCTTCATTATTATCCAGTTGACAGCATGTGCCACGGCGTTTAACACATAAGCGATCAATAAGAGATTCATCCCCCATGTATGCTGCCATTAATTTTTCACGTTGCTCTTGGGTAACGCGCTTGGTTGGCATGGTTTTTACAATACGAGTCATTGTCTCGTTATCCCCATTAATCCAAGCACCAAGCTGACGTGCCCAATTCTCAAAGCTGTATTTAGACCAATCTGTTGCCTGTAAAATGTGTTGCTGTTGTACTGCTGCATTCATCCTATTTACCCTCTAAAACCTGTATTTAAACTTCTTTAATATCTACGCCGTGAACCGACTTCATTAAGTGTTTTTTATTACGATAGCTTGCTAATTTTCGTGTGACTGCTGACTTCACATCTTCAACAACAAGCACCCCATTTTCGATATATGTAAAATCTGCAAAGTATCTGAGCGCAGGTTTTGCCCTCCTTTCCCCTTCAATTTTTACCTTGGGTGCCAACTCAAATTTGACCTGACACTTTAACTCTTGAATTTCCCCACGCTGAGAACGCGCTTTAAGCTCGATATAGCGTTTATGCTCCTTAACGCTATCAAACTTCATTCCATCAACTTCAACCGCCGTGTTGTTGAATTTAGAGCGTTTTGGCTTACCTTTGCCTTGCTTAACATCCTTGCCATGCAAAGCGTGATAAGTGGCGAGTGACATTGTTGTCATAAATCACCTTCACCCAACCCTGCACTAAGAATCTTATAAGCACTGGTCCACTCATCAGACTGATTCATTGCCGACTGCATCGTGTCTTTTAAAGCAGCAATGTGATCTTGCTGTTCTTGCAACTTCCCTTTGTAACGCTGATTCATTTCAGTTAATTGCTTATTTTCTTCTCGCAAGTTCTCAGCCAAGTTTCGTGTATGAAATAACTCACGATTTAAGTCTTTTAATCTGCGCTTGAGTGTTTCAACTTCGCTAAATTGATCTTTATTCACTTTGCCCCCCACCGCATAACGCTTTTTGACAGCAGCCAAGTTGCAATGCACACATGAACTATTCGCCGTGTAGCGCTCAGTGTTAGAGCATTTCTTGCACGGTTTACCATGGTAGCGAACTACTCCACGGCGCTTGGCTAATCGTTTAGCTGTACTTGGATTGATCATGCTTCACCACCAAGCTTCATAAACGTGATCCAATGCGTATTGGCACGTTTTCCACTGATATGGCCAAACACCGGCTTTTGATCCGTCAGCGCTAAAATCTCACTCACTTTGATCTGTGTTTCATTCCACTTAAAAATCAAAACGCCATCATTGGCCAAGACTCGAAAGCACTCTGCAAAACCACGGCGTAGATCTTCACGCCAATCGTTTTGCAGTTTTCCGTATTTGAGTGCCAACCAAGATTGATCACCGGCGTTGATCAAATGCGGTGGATCAAACACGACCAATTTGAATTGACCATCGGCAAACGGCATATCACGGAAATCGAGTTCAACATCAGGAGCCACATCCAAAGTACGACCGTCACACAGAACGTGTTGCTCAGTACGAATATCACCAAACAGTACATTTGGATTTTGACGATCAAAATGCATCATGCGTGAGCCACAGCAAGGATCTAAAATTTTCTGATTCATGCCACCACCTGTTTTAATTCATCGGCAAGATCATTGAGCATCACAATCAGATCATCGGCATAGCCCTCAGGTGCATACTGGATGTACTGACGCATTTCTTCGTGGTACCAGTACAAGTTACCGTCCATCACATGCCCATAGGCTTTAAAATCGGGCAGATAGCAATTGGCATCTTTGGCCGTGGTACAGACCTTGCTCAGAACCAACTCAGCGAGTCCCTGACTGCCCACACGTTGAATTAAACTCATGCTTGTTCTCCTAGATTCCCCTCAAAACCCACGGCGCGCAGGTAGTCAGCCCACTCAAGTACTTGAGCAGGGTCTTTTAGTTTTTCAGTGATGCGTGATACGAATTGTCTTTGTGTTTCACCAATCTCAGCGTATTGCGATCCAAAATTTTCATCAGCGCAGATCTTGCTTGCAAACACGTTGCATTGGCTGTCTGACAGACCGGTGAATTTTTTAGCCTGAGGTTGTTTTGATTCAGCCTGAGGTTTTAATCCTCTCGAATTCGAGCCTTTTAAATTTTGAATACGACGAATCCAGTAGTTCATCCAAGTTTGTGGCGTGACCGGATTACGAGTCAGTGACCACTGAGCAAATCCTTTGATTTCCGCCGTGATCAGATCACTTGGTAATTCAGGATTAAGTTTTTCAGCTTGTGCTCGTAGATCAGCAGGTAGGCTGACTTGAATACGGGAAAGTAATTTCAAAGAAATTGGATCTGTATGCTCAGCGAGATACTCAGAAAATAATTCTTCTTCCAATTTTTCAGCAGAAATCCCTCTCTCTTTTTTTTCTTTAATATTTTCTTTTTTATTTGTTTCTTTCTTAGTGTGCCCATTTTCGGCACTACCCCCCTGCCGTTTATCGGCACTACCCCTATGCCCATTATCGGCAGTGGTGCCGTTTATAGGCAGTGCCGTTTTTCGGCATGGGTTAGTGATGGTAAATTTACTGGTTTGACCATCTTGACGCTGTACACTGAGCAAGCCCATATCTTCTAATTGCTTCACTGCACCGTACACAGTATGTGGTTTTTTAATGCCTGTTTTTTCCATCAAGAACGTGGAATCAATGGCCCAATTTTTACGATGAAAGCCCTCAGTAAAGCGGTTAATCACTGTGTAGCATTTCAGAGCATTACCGGTCATTTGAGCAACGTAATTGTCATCCACTAAATAATTAGGCATCTTGGTATGCCCATCTTCTTTTTTAGCTAGGGATATGAATTCTTCTCTTTTTGGAAAGCTCACTAACTTCCCTTGCGCTTCGCTTATTTCTTGTGCTAAATTCGATTTCATATTCTATGCCTTGCCGTATGTGAATATAAAAAGCCTGATTCCACTAGATCAGGCTTTTTTCATATCTACGATTTGTGTATTGCCCAAGTCTGTCTCGATGTTACCCACCAAGCCCAGACTCTCCCTTTTCAATCTATTTTTATTTGCTCGTTCGAGCATTAAACTGACTTCATGGAATTCACCCATGATTGCTTTTTCTAAGAGGATGACCGCCTGATGTGAGTATTCTTTACCATGAACGTCCGCAATGAGGCGTAAACGCTCCATCATGTCTGGCAACATCTTTAAGCGTAGGTCTTCTTTTTCGAGGCTCATAAGATTTCCTATGGTGCTAGGGCTTGTCGATCAGCCTTTAACTTGCCATTCGTTAAAACTTCAAAAGTTGCTTGGGTACGAGGTGGGATTCCATTTTTTTCCCATCCTGTAATTGTTGATCTACATACATTGAGTTTTTTAGCTAACTTAGATTTATTTTGAACTTTATAAAAAACCAGTAACTGAATAACCGTCATGTTTTATTACCTAAACAAAATTGATCAATCAATTGAACATTATGTTCAGGTAATTGTCAATTCGAGTGTTCATAATTTTGAACATATGTAGAGGTTAATTAAATGCAACAAACAGTATCTGACCGTATTAGATTAAGAATGTCCGAATTGAACATTTCACAGGCAGACCTTGTTCGATTCACCGGAGCATCTCGCGGAACTGTTTCTGGTTGGTTTAATGGGACTAATAGCCCTAGTGCCAAACATCTAGATTCTGTTTGTCGAGCCCTTAAAACTAATGCTCAATGGTTGCTAGCTGGCAGTTCAACACAGAATTATCAAAATGAACTGACGTTTGAAAATTTTGACAATGTAAAACCTTGCAAAACACCATTAAGAGTCATCCCTGTTTTAGATTTTGTTCAAGCTGGACTATGGCGTGAAGTCGTTTATGACGGTGTTAATCCTAAAGGAGAAACTTGTACTACTTATCAAGGTACAGATCCCAAGGCCATCTTTTCATTAATCATTGATGGAATGAGTATGGCACCTGAATTTATGCCCGGTGATCAAATTATAGTTGATGCGGCAAAAAAACCTGTACCCGGCTCTTTAGTGGTAGCTCAAGAACTGCAACACGGTTCAGCTCTTACTACCTTTAAAAAGTACCGCGTCATAGGTGTAAACGAACATGGCGTAGATATTGTTGAGCTTGTACCATTAAATTCCGATTTTCCTACGTATAACTCATTACAAATCGAAATTTCTATTATTGGTGTCGTTGTACAGCATCATAGAGAATTTAAGTATTAATTTTTTATTTATGTTTGGAAGGGGGATTTAATGCAAACGAATAAGCTTAAACCATTGAAGATTGTTGCTACTGCAGATCACATTAGTACATTGACTAAGGCTAGTGCAGTTAACGCTATTTCAGAACTTATTTGGAATGGTTTTGATGCATCATCAAATAAAGTAGAAATTTCATATAAATTAACAGAAGCTGAAGGGATTGAGTCTATTGTTGTTACTGACTATGGCAATGGTATCACCTTAGAAGAAGCTGAATTATATTTTAGTAGTATTGGTGATTCTTGGAAAAAATCTAAAAAAAAGAATTATCATCACCCTTTACATGGTCAAAATGGTAAGGGACGTTTTAAAGCTTTTAGTTTAGGTGCTCGGGTAGAATGGAAAACCACATACAAAAGTATTGATCCATTAACGAACCAAGAAAAAATAAGTAGTTATAAAATCATTGGTAATGACAATAATCTAGAAGAGTTTCAAACAACTGATACTGAGACTTCTCAGACGAGCATTTGTGGTACATCTGTAACAATTTCAAATCTATATCATAAAAAAGCTAATGAGCTTGTTAGTGATAAATTCACACGTGAAATTAGTAAGAAGTTTGCAGTTTATTTATCAGAGTCATCTAATTTAAACCTGTCAATAAATGGGCAGAATATTAATCCAAAAGACTTTCAAATAAGTAAAAAAGAGTATGATATTTCTGAACATTTTCAGGATATCACCGATCAAACTATCAAACTTGTAATCGTAGAATGGGCTTTAGATACTGATAGAAAAATCCATTTATGTTCTAGTAAAGGGATTTCTTTAGCTGAATATGAACCTAAGCAAAAATTGCGTGCTAAAGGTTTTAATTTTACAGCATATATTAAAAGTGCTTACTTTGAGGCATTAAGTGAGCAAACCAATCTACAAGATTTGATTGAAATGGATATTGAGCTAACCCAAATATTGGATCTAGCAATTGAAACGATTCAAGGACATTTCCGTGCAAAAATAGCAAGCCAATATCAAGATGCAGTTAACCAATGGAAAGAAGAAAAAGTCTATCCATATCAAGATGACGCATCACTTACAGAAGTAAAAAAAGTTGAGAAGGATGTTTTTGATATTTTAGCAATAAATATCCAAAACTTTTTACCAAATTTCAAAAAAACAGACCATACATCTAAAAAATTTATGTTTAAATTACTTGCTCAAGCTATATCAGAAAATCCAGAATCTGTACAAAAAATTATCACAGAAGTACTAGGTCTACAAAAAGAGGAGCAAGATACATTGGCAGAACTTTTAGATAATACTTCTCTCTCATGCATTATTTCGTCTGCAACAATTGTAGCTAATAGATTAAACTTTCTCGATGGTCTAGAAAATTTACTATTTGATAAGGGCACAAAGAAAATTTTTACTGAGCGCGACCAATTGCACAAAATTCTAGAAAAAGAAGCATGGATTTTTGATGAAAATTTTGCCTTGTCACTATCAGAAGAAAGATTAGAAACAGTACTAGAAAAGCATCTCTCAAAATTAGGTGAAAGAGAAGATCCGGTACATCTATCAGATGGTAGAACTGGTCGTATTGACCTAATGTTAAGCAAGGTAAATCAAACTCGACAAGGTGAATTTGATTACTTAGTAGTAGAACTTAAGCGACCATCACAAAAAATTAATGATGATGTAATAGTACAGATTAAAAAATATGCTACAGCTGTGGCCACAGATGAACGTTTTAATAATGTTCCAGCTAAATGGACATTTTTAGCTGTTTCAAATGAATTAGATCCTTATGCTGAAGAGGAAGCAAATCAAAGAAATAAACCTAAAGGCTTGATTCACGATTCTGCTCAGCACAATATTACAGTATGGGCAAAGACATGGTCTGAAATTATTGCAAACGCTAGAGCAAAATTACAATTTATTAATAAACATCTTGAATATGAAGTGACTCAGGAAAGCTCTAGTAAGTATTTGAATGATATTCATCAAGAGTTTATTCCCAATAAACAAGAAGAAAAAATACCTGCTTGATTACCTAAGTTTAATTGTTGTATTTAACAGCCCGCTTTCAGCGGGTTTTTTTTACCTACCAATACCTAAAGTTCAATTTATAAAACAAATTAATGCACAAATAACAAAACAAAATCTTGACTTATTTGTTTAATTAATTGAACATAATGATCACAGACAACAAAAAAGCTCCTTACTTTCGACGGCCAGGAGCTTTTACAGAAAACTGCGAGATCATTATGCAACAAACAATCAAAAACAGTCAAACGCCTGAGTTTGACACGAACAAAACTCAAACAACCCCTATCCTCTACCGTGAGCCAAAGCCAACTGAGCAAGGCTCACCACGCTTCCAAAAGCTTAAAGCCGACATCCTTGATTTTGCCTTATTCGCACTTATCGCAATCGTGTCTTGGTTCGTCATTACGCTGCTTTTGACTGCAGTATTTGGGAGCTGATCATGAATGCTATGACCCAAATGCTAAATACGGCATACATGGTTGAGCGCATGAGCAATGAGGCTTACCACAGTCGCCCTGAATTTAGCTCAAGCCAGCTTAAAGACTTACTTCGCTCTGGTGCTCACTTCTATGTCAACAACGTGACCAAAGAAGCCAAAAAAGAAAGCTCAGCAGCTATGAACTTTGGCACCTTAATTCACACCATGTTTTTAGAGCCTGAATGCTTTAACGATGAGTTTGTTATTGCACCTGAATTTAACCGCCGTACCAAAGATGGCAAAGCACAAGCCGAAGCATGGGAAGCTGCCAATGTTGGCAAAATGCTTGTGACTCAAGAACAAGTTGAGAACGCTTGTCGTGCTGCTGAGCAATTACGCAGCTTAAGCTCATACAAAGTCATGCAGAACAATTACTGCTTAAATGAAGCGAGTATTTTCTTTACTGATCCTGTATATGGCTTACAACTCCGTATTCGTCCTGACTCTCATATTCCACCATGTCATGCCCTACCAAACGGCTTGATCTTGGATGTGAAGTCAACCACAGATGCACGTCCACATGGCTTTTCTAAAAAGTGTGCTGATTTTGCCTATGACCTCAGTGCAGCCATGTACCAAGAGGGATTTCAGCAGTATTACAACACAGAGCAAAAACCCGATTTCCTTTTTCTAGTTGTTGAAAGTAGTACCCCTTTCAACGTCAAACAGTACAAGGCAGACGACATTTTTCTTGCTGTAGGTGCTAAGCGTTACGAGCAAGCCAAAGAGAACCTTGCCGAATCGCTTTTACTCAATGAGTGGGATGGTTACTCAACCGAATTAGAAGAAATCTCACTGCCAAATTATTTAGTAAACAAAGCTTTAGATTTTTAATTTTTATAGGAATACATAATATGAATACTCAAGTACAAACTCGCCAAACTAGCCCTGCTGCTTCTTTCAATGCTTTCATGCAAAAGCATAAAGCTCAGCTTGAATTGGCTTTACCTAAGCACCTTAACGCAGATCGCATGGTGCGCTTATCTTTAACTGCATTTAGTCAAAATAAAGCTTTGCAACAATGTGACTCTAAAACAATCTTTGCCAGCATTATTGTAGCTTCTCAACTTGGTTTAGAACCTGGTGTAAATGGCCAAGGTTATTTAGTGCCTTATAAAGGTGTTTGTACTTTTATTCCCGGATGGAAAGGTCTTGTTGATCTTGCGAACCGTGGCGGACGTTGCACTGTTTGGACTGGTGCTGTTTACGAAGGTGATGAATTTGATTACATGCTAGGCGATGCACCTTACTGTAAACATAAACCATGTGGCGAATTTGAAGAATCTAAACTGACCCATGTTTATGCAATCGGTCGTGTTAAAGATTCAGAAATGCCTGTTATTGAGGTGTGGCCTGTTAAAAAAGTGTATGCTCACTTCAAGAAAAATGTGGTCCCTGCATTACAATCTAACCACTATTCTAAAAAGCACTTTGAAGCTTATGCCAAGAAGGTTGCCTTACTTCAAGTCTTAAAATACATGCCACAATCCATTGAAATGTCGAATGCAATGGATGTTTCATACGCTGCTGAACAAGGTAAAAACATCACAATCGATGGCGATTTTGTCACTGTTGAAGATAATCAGCATGTAGAGAATGATGCACCTCACATTGAAGCATACCAACAGCCACAGCAAATCGATCAACCTGCGGTCTATGCCCAACAACCACAGCAGCAGCACCATGAGCAACAACCACAAGAGCAGGTACAAGAAGAGAGTCTTAAGCCAACTTTCGCCATGATCAAGCACAGTATTTTAACTGTGAAATCCCCTGCTCATTTAGATTTCTGCGAAGAACAAGCACTGGATCATGACAATAGTGAAGAACGTAAACAGCTTATGCAGCTTGTACGTGCCCAGCGTGAAAAGTTTAATCCTACCCAAGCTGTGGCAACGCAAGTGGTGGAAGCAAAAAAGCCTGAGCCTCAACCCGAAACCGAGCAGCAACCAGAACAACCTATCGAGAAAAAACCAACTTCTCGCGAACTTAGACGTACTTATGCCAAAGCACTAAATACAGCTACGACTCGGGCGGATGTTATTAAAGTTGCCAAAGAAATTGATGTTGATAACAGAATAACGGATGCGGATCGTAAATATTTGATTGATAACATTCAACAAGTCGAAGCAGAGTTCACACCTGCAGAAGAAACAACGGCATTTCAGTTCAATGAAACTGCCTTAGAGGTGACTAAGTTTAAAGAACAGATTGAAGCTGCTCAGACACCAGAAGCACTCACCAAGATTCGAGCGACATTTGCAGCCAATGGCACATTCAGCGATGACCAACATGCAGAACTTAACACGGCGCTTAATCAGAAAATGGCCACACTGACCAAGCCTAAAACGGTGGATGTAGCAAAGAGCCAAGCTATTGCCACCAATTTAACCAAAATGATTTCTGATGCTGCCACAGTTGAAGTTTTAGAGACAACTATTGCCCCATCGATCAACGCACAATCTAGTCAAATGACTGTTGAACATTTGAATCAAGTTAAGTCTACCTACGCTGAGCGTAAGACATTCTTAGAAAATCAAATCAGCATGTTTGATGATAGCTACTACGAAATCGCTGTAGAGAAAATCCAAAGTGCGACAAGTGAACAAGATGTCTTTGACGTTACGATGAGTCCTGATTTTGCAGAGCTAGACCAAGAAGAAAAACGCATGCTCAACAGTATGGCTAACCAAAAATTAAATGAGCTGCAACAAGGTTAACCACACACGGCGCACGGTCAGACGTGTGCCCTTTTAAAAATGAGGGTAAGTCAATGAAATATAAATTTGATGTAGAGCCTCAGCGTCCTGATGTTTTACATGCTGAGTTGTTAAAGCCTTTTACTGTGTTCTTGGTGAATGGTGGTCGTTTGGGTACACCACGTGGTAATCGCATTGAATATAAGTCCACAAAAGGTAAATCGGTGTTTATCAATATGGGTACTGGTGAGCTTTGTAAAAATGGTAAAGAGCAATACACGCTGTTTTTACGCGCATATTTGCGTAAGGGTTTTGAATTTATTAAGGATTTAAACAAGCAGGCTGATGCAAAGATTGCAGCAGGTAGTCAGTGTTTTGTAGTACGAGTTAAGAAGGTGGCAGCATGAACTCACAAATAAAACAAGGATATGCTGACGCGATTGCTCAGTACTTAGCAAGTGGTGGAAAAATTACACCTGCAGTCAATAGTAGTAAAGCACCAAGCTTTAATCCTAACCTGCCCACTGGTGGTCTTGAGAATTTTCAGCTTCGCAAGGAAGCCGAGCAAAAAGGACTTAAGTCTTATTCAACGCTTGTGCCGTGCGAAAAGTGCAATACGTCAGAGCGTTCAGTCAAAACAAATGCTTGTCTTGCTTGTGATCGACGTAGAGCTCGATCAAAAACAGGCTTGAGTGACAAGAGTCTGCAAGATGTTGGTCTCTACTTACTAGATAGCGGCAAGTCTATTGAGTTCACCAGTGGCGGCCAAACGTACGTATTAAAAATTGAGGTGGCGGCATGATCGAAACACTACGTGAAATGGAAGCTGCACGTCAGGAAATGAAGCGTAAGGCTTTCTTGGTTGAATTAGAGGGTCGTGGTTTCAATTTTACTGACAAGTCGCATGATGAGTTTGGTTTTAATGATGAAACTCTCAATATGGTTTGGGAAATGTGGCAAGCAGCTCAGGAGCAGATGCTTCAAGATCTTTACCAAGATAGAAAAAATGGCTTTTTTAGCTACGATGGTTGCGGGAATTACATGCGCCACGAAAACCTGCTTGAAGCCAAAATTGAAGCTGAGTCAGCCGTTAGTTATTTTGAAGATCAGCTTGGTGATGGTTCGTTTCACCCAGATGGAGACGGTAATTTTCAAGATGTTGGGTATGGTGTGATTTTGGGTACCTCAAGTTATTCAGTTGATCATGTTGTTACTCAGGATGATGTAGACAATGGCGAGTATTCATACCCTGTGGGCACAGAAATTCTATCGCTGAATCTGGTGGATTTTGTTCGTGATCAACCAATAACCAATACACCACCTCTTAATTGAGGTGGTAGTGAAAAACTATTCGGGATTAGAAAAATGAAAAATCAAGCACCAAAACCTTTAGATCAAATGTCCCCTGCTGCACGTTGGGAGTGGTTTGAGCGTCAGCAGCGAATTTTAGTAAAAGCGGTTGCGGATGGTAAAACCATAAAACTTGGCGGTGACTCTCTTGCGGCTTACGTCTACATGATGCAGCTTAATGAACTTAAGCAATGCGAAGCAATCACCATGCACCACAATGCTGTTGTAACCATGGCTTGTGCTGCCATCGAAGATCCTGAAGTGGCTCAAGATTGGTTACTTGAAGCATTAGATCAAGCTGATTGTGCCGAATGGCAAATGTATGAATCTGCCCAAGAATTTTTCAATCGTAATCGTTTGGCATGGCCTGAATCTCAGGAAGATCATCGTAAAAATGTTGCACAGAATAAGATTGTCGCCAGAGAAGATTCTGAAAAATTTGCTGTGTGGTATGAAGAAAATGTGATGTCTAAATTACGTGGGGAGCAAGCCGATGCAAGCGAATAAAATAATAATTAAGCGCCTTGGTTATGAAAAAGCCAAGGTTATGCTTCAGGGCTTGGGTAATGAGTATGATGCTGCATTACTTGAGTACCGCCGCCAACATAATATTTTTGAGGTGGGCGACCCTGTAATACGCAAATGGAATAATCAACTATACTGGATTATTTCAGATATTGATAATGGCTCTGAGTTTTTAATACACAAGAATAAGGATGCTAAGTTTAAGGATTGCAAAGTTTGCGAGCTTCATTGCAATTTATCACACGCCACCGATGCTGAAATCGAAGCTTATTGTCGTCTTGATCTGCCTGAGTCAGTGGTCAAAAGTTTGGGAGAGGTGTCGTAGTGACTTGTTTAATCAAAGTTTCTGAGTTTATTAAACGTGTTTATGGTGAAGATGGTACTCCGCCTGCTCCACAGACAATTACACGCATGTGCCGACGTGGTGAGCTTCCAGCTGAACAAAAAGGCTTCGGTAGTCGAAAAACTTGGTATATCAATTGGACTGCATACACTAAGCTAACCGGCGATGACTTAGTAGATAAAGTCCTTAGGAGTTAAATATGTCTCGCCCACGCGCAAAGAGAAATAAGGATCTGCCTGCGAATCTATATCGCGGGAAAGGTACTACTTGGCGCTATCGTCACCCATTAACTGGTAAATACCATGGTATGGGTACCGACAAAAACAAGGCAATTACAGCTGCACGAAAATTAAATGACATGCTTATCCCAGCAGGTGACCTTGTATCATCTGTTATGGGTGAGGTTACTTTTGGAGAATTCTCAACAAAATTCTTGGCTGAAAAACGTAGAAAAGATGGTAAACCGTTGGCAGCTAACTCTATTAGGACTTATACACATAGTTTAGGACAATGTAAGAAATGGGATAAACGCCCTCTTTCTTCAATTACCTTACTAATGGTCAATAGACTGCTTGATAGCTTACCTGCTTCTACAAGCATTGAAACTCGTAGCCTGCTCATTCAAATCTTTGACTTGGCCATTAGCAAAGGGCTCGTCACCGAAAATCCCGCGGCTCAGACTATTAAGCGATATCGTATTAAACAGCGTAAGCGTCATACCATAGAAGGACTGGCTAAAATTCGAGATGCCTCACCACAATGGTTAAAAAATGCAATTGATCTAGCATTACTTACTACTCAACGTCGAATCGATATCATTAATATGAAGTGGGACGATATCAAGGATGGCTATTTATACGTAGCCCAAGAGAAAACAACGGATGATCCAGAAGATGACTTTGAATTATTAGAAGGTGCTGGATATGTACGTATTAAGATCAATAATGAGCTAAAACGTGTTTTAGATCGATGCAAAGATAAAGTCGCTAGTCCTTTTATTATTCACCGTGTTCCAAAAGGTAAAACCCAAAATCACACGCAATACAAGGAGCACTGGACGCAGCTCGAACCACAATATGTATCTAGAGAATTTCTCAAAGCCAGCAAAGCTGCACATGCATATCCTGAACTGAGCGGTCGCCAACTCCCAAGCTTCCATGAAATCCGCGCATTAGCAATTTTCTTGCACAAAAAATCAGGAAAATCCGCGCAGACACTTGCAGGTCATGCAACAGAGAAAATGACAGAGCTTTACGCCTCAGGACACGAAATTATCTGGAATGATGCTGACATAGGAATTGATTTGCCATTTAAAAATTAGAACTAATAAAATTCAAAGCTAGCCACTTTATTGTGGCTTTTTTATTGGCTGATTTGACTAAAAAAGTCGATGCAAAACTATCTGCTAAGTTATTGTTTTCTATGGTTTCTATTTGTTCGATTTTTCCTATTATTTTAAGTATAAATACACCTTAAAATCCAATTAAAACAACAACTTAATTCTTTACCATTTATATGTTAAATAAATAGAAAGCATTGAGAGAACCTGTAAGTAAGATGCTGTTTTTCATAAACTTAATATAAATATTAGAATTGAAAATCCACAGCCATAAAAATCAACAGGTATTTTAACAACTATGAGAGCTTATTCAATCGTTTTAACTCATGCTGTTTCAATTGCTTTAAAAAATCACAATTTCATACTCTATTTCTTGCTTTAATCTGCTTAAAGGGTATTTAGTTAATCTAAACACCCCCTAAAATGTATGTAAAAGTAGCTTATCAATAAAAGTCTACCTATCGATATATAAGCTTTTTTTGCAGTTGATTCGCTACTGAGCCTTAGGTGCAATCATCTGTTCAGGTTTGACTACTGCATCAAACTGCTCTTCTGTCACCAAGTTCAGCTCAACTGCCACTTGTTTTAAGGTCTTCCCCTCTTGATAAGCCGTTTTTGCCACTTTTGCAGCATTTTCATAACCAATGACTGGATTTAATGCAGTGACCAACATTAATGAATTATGCAAGAAATAATCAATTTTTTCACGATTAGGTTCAATCCCCACGGCGCAATGCTCATTAAAACTATTACATGCATCACCTAATAACTGAATGGATTGTAAGAGGTTATAGGCGATGACAGGCATAAATACATTCAGCTCAAAATTACCCGATGCACCTGCAACATTAATGGTGGTGTCATTACCCAACACTTGTGCCACCACCATAGTCATGGCTTCACTTTGGGTAGGATTGACTTTACCTGGCATAATACTTGAACCCGGCTCATTCTCAGGAATGGAAATTTCCCCAAAACCACAGCGCGGTCCACTCGCCAACCACCGAATATCATTGGCAATTTTATTTAAACTTACCGCTAGCGTTTTTAAAGCACCTGACGCAAACACCGCAGCATCACGCGCAGCTAAAGCTTCAAATTTGTTTGGTGCAGTCACAAATGGCAAGCCGGTTAAATCTGCCAATTGCATTGCTGCTTGATGAGCATAATCAGGATGGGCATTTAAGCCTGTGCCTACAGCAGTTCCGCCCAATGGCAATTCATATAGACCTTCTAAAGCTTGATCCAAACGTTTTAAAGCATGGTCAAGTTGCGATACATAACCACTAAATTCTTGCCCCAAAGTTAATGGGGTGGCATCTTGCAAATGGGTACGACCAATTTTCACGATCTGATTAAACTGTTGCGCCTTGCTATTTAAAGTTTCACGTAGCGCATGAACTGCAGGAATCAAAAGTTCATGCATTTGTAGACTGGCTGCCACATGAATTGCAGTTGGAAAAGAATCATTGGTGGATTGAGCACGATTCACATGGTCATTGGGATGTACAGGCTGTTGAGCACCTAAAGCATGCCCTAGTTTTTGATTGGCGATATTGGCAATCACTTCATTACAATTCATATTGCTTTGTGTACCAGAACCCGTTTGCCACACCACCAAAGGAAATTGACTGTCCCATTGCCCCTCAATCACTTCATCCGCCGCTTCAACAATATAATCTGCCAAATGCTGAGGAAGCTGTTGTAAATTGGCATTGGTTTTTACTGCTGCTTTCTTAACCAAACCCATGGCACGAATCATGGCACGAGGTAAACGCTCATGACCGATTTTAAAGTTTTGTAGACTGCGTTGGGTCTGTGCGCCCCATAATGCTGCACTTGGTACAGCCACTTCACCCATCGTGTCATGTTCAATACGTGTTGACATGTCTCACCTCTATTTTTATACAGTTATTGGCTTTAGCACACATCGACATGCTATGGCTGGAGATGAGTAGCTTAATTCACCCTTAGCAATAAGTAAATGATAATCATTTATATTATTGTCCCTGTAGGACGTTTTGATAAAACAACCATTGATCTAAAATCATTTTGTCTAAATCATGCTGTGGCTGCCACTGCAAAATGTCTTGGGCTTTATTGGATTGACTGCCCAATTGAGCGGGCTCTAGCGTATCCATGGCGATGGCAGCTTGCGTTGCAATAGGTTTTTGGGTGACCTGTGCAATAGGTTTTTGGGTGACCTGTGCAATTTTTGCCACCAATTGCTGCATAGAAATCACGTCACCTGCAATATCAAAAGCCTCACATACATTCTGCTGTTGAAACAACCACGTTAAACTTGCAATCACGGCGCGAGATGCATCCATCACATGTAAAAAACTACGCTCTGCGGTATGATCTAGCGTTGCTGCATCTTGGCGCAACTCCACCACGTCACGCTGTTGTGCTGCAACCTGTAAAGCAAGCGGTAAAATATTCTTTGGCAGTGGTGCCACCATCTCACCTAAAACTCCATTACCAAATGCACCACCAATGTTGGCAAGCCGCAAGATCGCGATCTTCCATTCGTTATCGGTCGCAAAGGTGTCTTGAATAATCTGTTCCATCATTTGCTGTGACTTAATATACGGGTTTGGATAGTTATACTGTATGGCTTGTTGCTCATTGAGTTGTAAACTTGACATACCATACACAGCAAGACTCGACACATGCACTAAATGACGCACACCTGTACGTTGCATAGAACGCAATAAACTCATAATGCCACTAATATTGTCGTTGTAATATTCTAGTGGTTTGAGCGCCGATTCGTGAATAGATTTAAACCCTGCACAATGCACAACAGCATCAATCGAATATTGTTCAAAAACTTTATTTAAGGCTGGCGTATTTCGGATATCCAACTTTACAAAAGGCACAAACATGCCTGAGCTATACTCAAGGCGTTGTAAAATTTGTACATTGGCGTTGGAAAGATTATCCACAATGACCACTTCTTGGCCTTGTGCCATGAGGCTTAACGCAATGTGAGAGCCAATAAAGCCTAAACCACCCGTGACGAGAATCATTGTATACTACCCTTATCATTATGAAGTCTAAGGTCCTATTGAGGACCATGAAATACCATGTCTACTCTATTACTGATTACCTCCGCACCAAGCAGTATTCATGCTTGGCACGCTTTGGGTCTTGCCGAAGCGTTACAGGCAAAACAACAGCCATTTCGCGTGTTTTTTTACCAAGATGGTGTCTATGTGGCCAATAGCCTACAATGGCAACCGGATGATCAACGAAATTTAAGCCATGCATGGCAAAAACTTGGCATTCGTTTGCCAGTATGTGTCAGCGCAGCTTTAGCACGTGGCATTACTGATGCTGAAAATGCCAAGCGTCACCAACTCGATCATCACAATCTTGCAGCGCAATTTGAGCTGGTGGGCTTAGGTGAACTTGCTGATGCTGTTCAAGAAGCCGTACGTATTGTTCAATTCTAAGTGGTTATATTTGCAACATTGTTGCGTTTAAAAAGGTAAATTGTGTGAAATCTGTATTGGTTATTTTAAGCCATGCTAATTTAAGCAGCTTGCAAGTCCATGAAAGTTTATCGGCCACCATGGTGTTGGCCACCTTTGGTTGTGAAGTGAACGTTTTATTGCAAGATGCGGCATTAAGTTTATTACAAAGTGATGTCGCTTTTGATACGCTTAAACATGCCTTTAAAGTGGCATCAAATATGGTCGATAGCTTTGAATTTTATGATCTCACCCCAATTTTGGTTGAACACAAGCAAGCTCATCATGCTTTTGTAAAAAATAGCAACCAAGATATTGAAATGATTGATTTTAATGCTGATTTTGTATCTCAGTTTGATCATGTCTTATATTGGTAAGGGGTAAAAAATGTCAAATTGTCTTTATTTAGTACAATCGTCTTATCACGCAACCCCTCACATGATACAACAGATTGCGAAATTGTATCAAAATGGTGATTGTGTCGTGTTAATGGGAGATGCGGTGCTGCATGCAGACTTATACTGTCATGATTATCGCTGTGCGATTTTAGATGCAGATGCAGGCATGTTACTCAGTGTTCCAAGCCAAGTGAAGGTCTTGTCTTATGCAGATTTTGCTGATTTAACTTTGAGCTATTCACGTTGTATGCGTTTGCAATAAAGAGGATGTTATGAGTTTAGCGTTAGATCAAGATGGTCATTTAGTCGACTATACCCTCTGGAATGAAGAGGTAGCTCAACAATTGGCGCAAAGCCTTGAGATTGAGTTAACCGAATGGCACTTTGCAGTATTACATGCAGTACGTGCTTTTTACCAGCAATTTGGGCACTCCCCTGCAACGCGACCTTTAATCAAATTTTTGATGAAAACAGTCAGTGCAGATATTGACAACGCTGTGTTACAAGCACGTTTTAATACAGGTTTGGTTGCACGTCATTTAAGTCGTTTGGCCGGTGTGCCAAAACCTGCCAATTGTTTGTAATTAACATCAGCCAAGCACAGGTTTGGCTGATTTCACAATGTTTACAATTTGTGTCGTTTAATTCTAAGCATTGGCTTAAACTTAATAGGTTATTTGGCTTTTTCTTTTAGTTGAGCATGCAGCAACGCGTTAAAATTCGTTTTCCTCTAGGTGCACATTTAGTGGTCAGACACTTAGGCTATTCACATCATGGTATTTACGCCGGACGTGGTCGCATTATTCATTACTCAGGTTTTGCTCATCTGTTTAAAAAGCATCCGATTGAAATTACCAGCTTACAAAAATTTAGTCGTGGTAAAAATATTGACGTGCAAACTTACTTAACCCCTAAATATCAAGGTCGTAAAGTGGTACGCCGTATGCGCTCGCGTATGCACGAGAATAACTATCATTTAATTATCAATAATTGCGAGCATTTATGTACTTGGGCCATTACTGGCGTGGAAAGTAGTCCGCAAGTGTTTGCCATGATGCATCGTTTAACCACGATTGGCTATATCAGCTCTGTTTTAAGTTATATGAACGGGATGCTGCTGACCATTACCACCACCTGTTTTGCGTTGGTGTTCTATATTAAGAAAAAATTACGTGATAAAGCCAAGCAATTACACAAGTTAAAATAAAAAAAGCCCCACCGTGGTGGGGTTACGAGAAACTTAAAATAATATTTCATCTAAAATATGCTCGATATTTAATCTCAAGTCAATTTTATTGCCCATTTGGCGACCAAAGTCGTAATTGTTTTGCTATTTAATGCCCTATCCACCAAGCTCATTTATGAGCATAACTTAGATGAAGTGATCACATGAAAGCCACATCAAGGCGCTTAAGCTGTAAAAAAAGTACCACTCACTTTCGCCTACTCATGATTAAAATTAAAAAAAGCCCAACCGAAGTTGAGCTTTTAAACTGATTGCTCAAGTTCAAATTGAGCAATTATATTCAGACAACGCCATGCTTTGTTTTAACCTCATTTAGGTTTAAAACTGTCTTTTAAATCTAAAATGCGGTTAAACACGGGTTTTTCAGCAGTGTGGTCGTGTTGATCTGCAACGAAGTAACCTTCACGTTCAAATTGGAAGCGATCTTCTGGTTGAGCTTGCGCCAGTGCAGGTTCTACAATAGCTTGAAGCACTTGCAACGAATCTGGATTTAAGTTCGCTAAGAAGTCATCACCGACTTCTGGATCGGATTCAGTGAATAAACGGTCATAAATACGCACTTCAGCTTTTACGCCTTTGCTTGCAGATACCCAATGAATCACGCCTTTTACCTTACGACCTTCAGGGTTTTTACCTAAAGTTTCAGGATCAATTGAACATTTTAGCTCAACCACTTCGCCATTTTCATCTTTAATCACTTCATCGCATTTAATCACGTAAGCGTGACGTAAACGCACTTCACCACCCGGAATTAAACGTTTAAAGCCTTTTGGTGCGATTTCTTCAAAGTCTTTACGATCAATGAAGATTTCTTGTGTCAGTGGAATGATGCGTTCACCCATGTCTACATTTGGATGACGTGAATGGGTTAAATCCATGTCGGTAGGCAAGTTGGTTAAAGTGACTTTGAGAGGATTTAAGACCGCCATACCGCGACTTGCTGTGTTTTCTAAAGATTGACGGATACAGAATTCAAGCATGGCCACATCAACAATACTGCCATCGACTTTAGTTACACCCACACGCTTACAGAAATCACGTAAACCTTCAGGGGTAAAACCACGGCGACGCATACCCACAACAGTTGGCATACGTGGGTCATCCCAACCATTGACAAAACCACCTTCAACCAATTTACGTAATTTACGTTTAGAGGTAATGGTGTAATCGACGTTTAAACGGCTTGATTCGTACTGACGCGGTACAGATGGTGATTGTACTTTTGCCACAACCCAATCATAGAATGGACGATGATCAACAAACTCTAAAGTACATAATGAATGGGTAATGCCTTCAATAGCATCAGACAATGGATGCGCATAGTCATACATTGGGTAGATTTTCCAAGTATCACCGGTTTGATGATGACTTGAATGCAAAATACGGTACATAATTGGGTCACGCATATGTACGTTTGGTGAGGTCATGTCAATTTTAGCACGCAGTACCGCTTGACCTTCTGCATATTCCCCACTGCGCATTTTTTCAAAACGCTCAAGGTTTTCTTCAACTGTGGCATCGCGTTGTGGTGAGTTTTTACCTGGTTCAATAAAGTTACCGCGGTTTAACTTAATTTCTTCTGGGCTTTGTAAATCAACGTAAGCATCGCCTTGTTGAATCAGCTGTACTGCCCATGTATACAGTTGATCAAAATAGCTTGATGCATAACGTGGCGCGCCATCCCAATTAAAGCCTAACCATTTTACATCGTTGGCAATACCATCTACATATTCTTGTTCTTCAGCATCTGGGTTGGTGTCATCAAAACGTAAGTTACATGCACCGTTAAATTCTTCGGCAATTCCAAAGTTTAAACAAATTGCTTTTACATGTCCGATATGTAAATAGCCATTTGGCTCTGGTGGAAAACGTGTCAATACCTTTTGGGTACGACCCTCGGCTAAATCATCAGTAATGATTTGACGAACAAAGTCTAAGCCCGGCTGTTGTCCTTGCTGCGCAGCATCGACTGAGGCAGTGGTATTTGGCAAAGACGCAACAACATCATTTGGCTTCATCACAGTAAAATCACTTCTAAAATAAAAAATTAGGATAATTAAAACGCGTTTTTCAGTTTTTCACAAAGAAATTCACGTTTTTTGCTTGCTATGTAGTTTACAGTTTGCTTATGCTTCTCTCAACCAAAAAACCCATGGCTTTAGTGTCCATGTTTAGGAGATTACCCAATGAGTTTTCCTCAAGTTGAATTAAACACCAATAAAGGCCGTGTTGTTCTTGAACTTAACACAGAAAAAGCACCAAAAACTGCTGAAAACTTCCTACAATATGTACGTGATGGTTTCTATGACGGCGTTATCTTCCACCGTGTCATTGATGGTTTCATGGTTCAAGGCGGCGGCATGGACGAAAACTTCAAAGAAAAAGCAACACGTGATGCAATTGAAAACGAAGCAGACAACGGCTTAAGCAACGATGTAGGTACGGTTGCAATGGCACGTACACAAGCACCACACTCTGCATCTGCACAGTTCTTCATTAACGTATCAAACAACACTTTCTTAAATCACACGGGCAAAACTGCACAAGGTTGGGGTTATGCTGTATTTGGTAAAGTAGTTGAAGGTATGGACATTGTGAACGAAATTAAAGGCGTTCGTACAGGCAACCGTGGCTACCACGCTGATGTTCCTTTAGAAAACGTAGTAATTGAATCTGCAAAAATCATTTCTGAATAATTTTAACTCCTCCCTATCCCTCTTTTAATAAACGAAGGAATAATCACTGTCTTGTATGTGATTATCCTCCCTTTTATAAAGGGAGGTCGGGAGAGATTAAAAAGGAATCGATTGTGACCTATCTGTTTATCGCTGATTTACATTTGTCACCCCAATACCCTCGATTAACTCGAGGGTTTTTGGATTTATTACACCACTATCAACATTGCAATACACAGCTGTATATTTTAGGTGATTGGTTCAATGCATGGATTGGTGATGACCAAGACAGCCCATGGCTTGATGACATTGTTAACGCATTAAACGCATTTCGTGCTCAGGGCAACGAGATCTTTTTTTTAGTGGGTAATCGTGATTTTGCCTTAGGACAAAAATTTCTAGATCGCTTTGGTGGCACTTTATTAAATGAAGTGACTACACTTAAGCTTGGTTGTGCGACCGTGCGCTTAGAACACGGCGATGGTTTATGTACCGATGATATTTCTTATCAGCGCTTTAAAAAAATTATCCGCAACCCTATATTACTTAGGCTATTAAAAGCCACACCTTTAATTTTTAGACAAAAACTAGCCAATGGTTTTCGTAAAAAAAGTCAGCAAGCCAATCAAGTCAAAAGCTATAGCATCATGGACGTCAACCAACAAGCTGTAGAACATGCCCTAGAAAATGTAGATATTCTCATTCACGGACATACCCATCGTCCAAATATTCATGATGTACAGGGTAAACCACGTATTGTGCTAGGAGATTGGCGTGAAGAAGAAGCACAAATTTTAGTGATCGATGATCAAACAGACCTGCAAAAATTAACACTTACAACATGGGTCTATGCGTTAGTTGCTTAAGGAGTTTTAAAAGCAAGCCACATTTTTTAACTGTATTTATCTTGGTTGGATTTTTAAATATTGATGCAGCTTTAACCGCTTTTATTGATGCTTATTTTGATTATCCTACTGCTCAGTCTATCTTGTTTGATTTATGAAATCATACATTTCTCTCATAAAAAGAAAAAACATGCTTGATTTAGAGCAAAATAATAAGGTTTTCATTCATAAATTGACTCAATTATCTTACGAAGAAAAAAATATTTTAGCTTTATTTGTGAATGACAAAGTGCAACAGAAAAGTCTGAATCCAGATGATCAAGCCGTGGCTTGGTGACAAAATATCAAATTTATTCATTTTACAGGCAAGGTCGATCGTCATAAACACGTGTTTAGAATTGAGCCAAGTCTTGCCAAATACTTAAGCCAAAATCCCAATTCTTTGTATTAACATCAATACAGGGCGCTTAATCTAGCCACCATCCTCAGTTGGCTTTACATTTACCTGTCTTATATTGTTTGCCAATAATCGTGTAGCGACTTTATCAAAATACTTTTATCCACAGATTGTTTAGCTAAAGTAAATATTGCTGTATCACATCAATTTGGCTTTGCTTAGTCTAGGAACACCTTGCATGGCATCTATGACAACTTTTTGTAAATCAAGATGATTAGGATTAGCTGCATAGCCCATCGTGGCAGGTCAATCAATTGCACTCATAAATTAAAATGTCATTCATATTGCACGATGTCACAAGCCAACGCTGCCCCAAGCAGTTAAAGTATGCATCGGTGGATGTAGCATAACCTGTGGACGATTAGCGACAATACTTAAAAGCCAATAAAAAACCTGAATTGGCGGGTATTTTATCCTGCGCAAACAGACATGTTTTTATTCTCAATGCATTTTTTAGCCATTTACCAACCAAAATTGAGCAATTGCTTTCATTTTTTTAAGACGGACTATGCTTTCTCTAGTACGTATTGCAGTATAACTTAAGCATTGCATAAGTTTTGCTTAGGATTAAAAGGACTATAGATGAATAAAAAATTTGGGTTATTGTGATCGCGTAAAAATTGCAATAGTTGTTGTGATTTATGCAATGTGCAATTTATTTTTTATCAGCTTCAATGTAAAACCAAGCTGATCTATGATTGGGGTTATATAAGTACAACCAACCTTTTTTATTTTTTCCCTCAACGTAAAAAATCCCTAAGCATACGATTTTGATGCTTAGGGATTTTGTTGATTAAAAGCTTTTAATCTTCTAGAACTTTTGCCTGATTAATCAGCTGTAGAAAAATAGAGCCATCCTGAATTTGGTTGGCACTCAGTAAAGCCAATTTCACTAAAAATAATTCACGCTTTTCCGCAGGAATTGCGTCAATGCTTTCAGCCAAGTGGTCATATACTTTTTCTAAATTATCAATTGAGATTGTGTTCATGCTGCTACTCCTTGTGCAACTTTAGCAAATTGTTGAAATGTTTGCGTCAACTCATTTTCGCGATAGTTGATCCAACGACCATTAATATGGTGGCCTGGGCGAACTAAATACACCGCATTTGCACCAGCAAAGAAACGGTCAGCAGCCACTTCTGGAGTAATCGTTAACGACACATCTGCTTCTAATACTGCTTGACCGTCAGTTGCTAATGCCACGACCTGAACAGGAAGTCCTTTGTCTTTCAAGGCTTTAGTTTCGAGTGCTAAACCTGCTGGAAGTTGGCCATTTTCAGTCAACACAATCACTGAGAATTTTCCAGAAATTGAGTCATATAAGAATGAACCATCATCAAATTTCACGTTTGGAATAAGTGAACCATTTTCAGTCAATTCATTCATTTTCGCGTTGTCATCAAACTGGCTGTTCAATGGCGAGTGCGTATATGCGTGTGGACGTGAAGTACGCCAGTGATATAACGGACGAACAAATTCGTGCTCAAGTGATAACGATAAAACCGCATTACGAAGAAGGCGAAAACCATCTGTTGGTGGCGCCATAAAGCGTGTAGATTTGCCAGCTTCTGCGATAATTTCACGCGCAGCACCTACACGGTCAAATGTATAGCTTTCTAGAATTTTCTCTGGTGCCCAGCCTTTTACTGCTGCTGCCAACTTCCATGCTAAATCTTGCGCATCTTGGAAACCCGTATTTGCACCGCGTACACCAAAAATTGGCAGTAAATGCGCAGCATCACCCACAAAGATCACGCGATTGTGCACATAATTGTCTAGTGTTAAAGCACGCGCTGAATATACAGTGCTCCAATCCATTTCCCATTCAAGGTGATCTTGACCAATCATTTTCAATTGGTCATTTACAGCCTTGTGTAGATTTTCTGGAAGCAATGCTTCTTCTGGTGAAATAGATGGATCTAATTGGTAATCAAAACGCCAAATATCGTGTGGTTCACGGTGCATTAAAATCGTGTTACCAGGGTTCCAATCTGGAGAGAAGAATGCAAGGCGTTCGGTTGGATAGTCTAGCTTAATACGAATATCAGCAATCACGAAACGGCCTTCGTAGCTTGCGCCTTCCATCCAAAGCTTCATGCTTTCACGAATTGGCGAGCGACCACCGTCAGCTGCGACCACCCATTTAGACGTATGCTTGTATGAACCTTCTGGTGTTTCAACAGTTAAAGTCACTTGATCATTGTCTTGAACATGACCCACAACTTTGTTGCCCCAACGCACTTCGATATTGCTATTTTCTTTAATGGTTTCTAATAAGAAATGTTCTAACCAGTTTTGCTGCAAGTTGTTTAGCGGTGCAAATTGGTCGTTTTCATTGGTTGGCGATGCCATACGGAAAGCCACTTGACCTTTGTAGATCGAGTTACCATGTGTCCATGGTAAAGCTTTTGACATAATGCGTTCAGCAGCACCTGCAGCCTGCAAAATTTCCATAGAGCGTTTGGTATAAACCAAAGCACGGCTACCTTCAGACAATTGCAATTCGGTAGACAATAAAATGACTTTCACGCCTTGTTTAGCCAATAACAACGCTGTGGTCATACCGATTGGGCCTGCACCTACAACGGTAACAGTTTGCTCATCTGTGGTCACATCTGTTTGGCTATGGAAATGTGGGTACACTTCATAATTGTAATAAAGTGATTGTCTTGGCGTATTGGCTGGAAAATGCATGTCAGACTCCTTGTCGTCATTACACTGAGATTAAAGTTAAGGTTTAGATGCCGTTGCTAAAGCTGATGGCATATCGTTGTTCAGAGATTCAGAATTTTGTGGTGCATAGGTACGATAAGCATGACTGCCGCGCATACCATAGAAATAACAGCTGAGTAAAATTACGGTAAGGACAGAACAGATAATCCAAACCCAAGTAAATGAACCGAATGCTGCAGCAATCATTGAAATTGCAGGTACGCCTGTGGCAATACCTAAAGTCTGGAAACGTAAGCAAATGCCATAAACTTCACCATAATGCGCAGGACCATAGGTTTTTGATGCCACAACCGCAGGTGTTACCGTACCAATACAGTTACCTAAGCCCCAGAACATCACCCCGATCAGGCCTAACATCCACATATCTGGTGAGTTGGTGAAAATAAATGGCAAACAGGTCATCAGTACAGCAGCACAAACAATGGTTGTTGCCGCTAAAGAACCAAACTTGTCATACATCCAACCTAAGGCAACTTTGGCAAAAATCATAATGCCCAAAGTGATTACAAGTAGAGTTGCCGCTTCTTCCATACCGAAGGTGTTTTGCAAATACACAGGCAATTGCAACACGATTCCACCACCTACAAAGCCAACCAAGAATTGGGCTGTAAGCATCGACCAGAAAAAAGGCTTTTTCTTTAATACTTTAGGCTCAAGGTGAACCAGGGCCAGCTTTTCATCGACGTTCGCTGTTTGTAGCTGTGCTTTGTCTGCACCGAGTGCTTTTAAACCCATACTTTCTGGTGATTCTTTGATCAAAAAAAGAATCAGCAATGCGCTCACCACAAACATCATGGCTGCAACGCTTTGATAAGCAAAAGCAAGGCTGTAATTTTGAATACAATAGGTGATGTATTTGCTCAATAGCATGCCAAATAAAGCACTACCTGACAGCGCAATACTCATCGCTAAGCCTTTTTTCTCAACAAACCAACGGTTCACCAAAATATTTGGCGGAATAAAGGTAAGACCTGTAGAGAAAAAACCAAAAAATACAGCGACGATGTACAGTACAATCACATTCGATGCCAATGAGAATGCAGCGTAGCTTAAGCAAAAACCTGTTAAGAAAAACAGAAGTGCTTTTTTAGTATGTTGCTGAATTAACTTCCCCACTATTGGAGAAAATATCATCACTGTAATGTTGATAATGGTTGAACATAGCGCAAATTGAGTCGCGCTAATCCCAATATCTTTTGTAAAGGCATTCAGATAGATATTAAAAGTGGTGATTGTCAGTGCAATCGCTGCGCCCGAAATCGCCATTAAGGCTAATACAATCCACCAGCCGTAAAAGAACTTGTTTGATTCCTTCATTCTGCTTTCCCTAATTCCCTCAATGTCAGCCCAGAGAAAGCAGATTTAGACGTCGCTTATCTCTGAGTGATGTATTGTGTTAATGCCTCAGCAGTTCCTTTTAAGGCACTAACTTTTTCATTTTCATAATCTATAGGTAACTGTGCTTCAGTGCCGAGTGCTGCTATACAAAATTCAATTTCGCCTTGAAGATTGAATACGGGTACACAAAGAGCATTCACACCTACCAACATATCGCCTGAAACAGTTGCAATCCCCTTTTGAACAATCTGCTGTTTCATGTCTTGAAACTCAGCCCAGTTCGCAGGATAAACGCTCTGCCCCTGCATCTTTTTGAGTTGCCACTCTTTTTCCAACTGAGGACGCACGATGTCTTCTGCCATAAAGGCTGCATATGCACGTCCAGTTGCTGAGTTCAGCATGGGCATAATTGAACCTACCCGCGTAATGACTGAAACCTGTTGATTGGGTTCCATCCACTGCACAATGAGCGGTCCTTGTGATGTCCATTTACTGATCTGCAGCCCGCAATCAATTTGACGGTGCAGTGCATTAATCATGGGCTGAGCCGCTTGGATTGCATCGGTACGTTGAATACAACTTAAACCTAAGCGCCAAGCCCGATCACCTAATGCATAACGTCCATCGCTCAGTTGTTGGGCATAATTCATACGAATTAGGCTCACCACATAACGATGAACTTTTGCAGGATGCATCGACAATTTCTCTGCCAACTCTTTGAGCATCATTGGTGCTTGATGCGAAATTAACGCATCAAGCACCGTCAACCCAACTTCTACGGACTGTACGCCACCTTGTATTTTCTCTTCAGACATTCGTCTTCAACTCTCACTTTTATGATCAGTATTCTACTCGAAGCGCACTGATTGCAAAGCGTCAAACACAAGAAAATCGTCGCAGTGCCCCCGAAGCTGGCCTCCTCGTTGATGATCTAAAACTTTAGTTTAATTACGCAATTCATAATCAAATTACTTATTGCGAAATTTATGAAAACGAGTATGATTTGATTAATCGCAAAAATCAATAGTTCTTAGACGTTAGGCTTATAAATCATTTTGTTATAAATAAGCTTATGTTTTTTAATGATTTTATATGTAAGAAATACATTTTTTTACAACTAAAGTATAAGAACTTTTGCTGAAATTTTATTCTCGATGAATAAACGCGCCGCAATATGTTTGCGCTGCTTTGACACAAGGAACATGGAAATGACTATCCAATTGAAATCATTTATCGACGTTGCTCAAGATTCGGATTTTCCAATCCAAAACTTGCCGTACGGTGTATTTAGTGAAACGCTTGATGGTGAACGCCGCGTGGGTGTAGCGTTGGGTGAATGGGTGGTTGACTTAGCTGCATTGGAAGCAAACGGTTATTTAAAAATTGAAGAAGGTCAAACTTTCTTTAATCAAGCTACACTCAATAAATTTATTGAATCAGGCAAAGCCAACTGGTCTAAAGTACGTGCTGAGCTTCAAAACCTATTGGCTGAGCACAATGCTGAGCTGCGTGACAACCAAGCATTACGCGATCAAGTTTTCTTCAAACAAGCAGACGTAAAACTACATTTGCCAGTACATGTACCTGGCTACACAGATTTCTACTCATCTAAAGAACACGCAACCAACGTTGGCTGTATGTTCCGTGATCCTAAAAATGCTTTGCTTCCTAACTGGTCTGAATTACCAGTAGGTTATAACGGTCGTGCAAGCTCAGTGATTGTGAGCGGTACAGATGTTGTTCGTCCATCGGGTCAAATCAAATTACCAAATGCTGATCGTCCACAATTTTCTGCCTGCCGCAAGCTAGACTTTGAATTAGAAACGGGCTTTATCGTAGGTAAACCAAATAAATTAGGCGAGCCGATCTCAATTGAAAATTCTTGGGATCACATTTTCGGTATGGTGCTGTTTAATGACTGGTCTGCTCGTGATCTACAGCAATGGGAATATGTGCCACTCGGTCCATTTAATGCCAAAACATTTGCATCTTCAATTTCTCCATGGATTGTGACTTTAGAAGCACTTGAACCATTCAAAACACGTACACCTGTTCAAGAACCTCGTCCATTGGCTTACTTACGTGAAGAAAATGTAGACAACAGCTATGACATTAATCTGTCTGTAGAAATCCAAGCTGAAAATGCTGAACAAGCCGACGTGATTTGTGAAACAAACTTCAAATACATGTACTGGTCTATGTCACAGCAATTGACGCATCACACAATTGCAGGTTGTAACGTGCAAGTGGGTGATTTAATGGGTTCAGGTACGATTTCTGGTCCTACACCTAACTCTTACGGTTCTTTACTTGAAATCACATGGAATGCGACAAAGCCGCTCACTTTAGCCAATGGCGAAGAGCGTACTTTCATGCAAGACGGCGATACATTGACCATGAAAGGCTACTGTGAAAAAGATGGTCTGCGCATTGGCTTTGGTGAAGTTACCGGAAAAGTACTTCCAGCAGTTCAGTTTAATTTCGCTGAATAAGTACCAATAGGAACAGCGATGAAACTTTATACCTATTTCCGTAGTTCTGCCGCTTACCGTGTACGCATTGCTTTAAATCTTAAAGGATTAGAAGCAGAACAAGTGCCTGTACATTTGGTTAATAACGGTGGTGAACAACATAGTGAAACGTATCGTCAAGTCAATCCAAGTGAATTAGTGCCAACATTGACTGAGGGCGATTTCGCTCTTGGTCAATCCCTAAGCATTATTGAATACTTAGATGAAAAATATACCGATACAGCATTGTTACCACAAGACTTACAACAACGTGCCCAAGTACGTGCATTTAGTTTAAGCATCGCTTGTGACATTCATCCTGTAAATAACTTACGTGTACTGCAATATTTAGCAGGCACATTACAAGTCACAGATGAACAAAAAAATGCTTGGTACAAACATTGGGTTGAAGTCGGTTTTAACACACTAGAAGCCTTACTCACTCAATCCAACGGTCAGTACTGCTTTGGTGAACAGGCAACGCTTGCTGACTGCTGCTTGATTCCTCAAGTTTATAACGCACTGCGCTTCAATGTTGATTTATCGGCATATCCGAAAATTCAATCGATTTACGCGCACTGTAACACTTTAAAAGCTTTCCAACAGGCAGCGCCAGAAGCGCAGCCAGAAGCTGTATAAATATTTTATAAGGACATAATCATGGCGATTCAAATCGAAAAAATCCACCATGTGGCTTACCGCTGTAAAGATGCAAAAGAAACAGTTGAATGGTACAAAAAGAACCTCAACATGGACTTCATTTTAGCTTTTGCTGAAGACTATGTACCTTCAACCAAAGCCTTTGATCCGTATATGCATTTATTCTTAGATGCTGGTAATGGTAACGTTTTGGCTTTCTTTGAACTGCCAACACAACCTGAAATGGGTCGTGATGAAAATACACCAAAATGGGTACAACACATTGCGTTGAAAGTCAAAGACCGTGATGCGCTGATCGAAGCAAAAGCGCATTTAGAAGAAAATGGCGTAAACGTGCTTGGTATTACCAACCACGGTATTTTCCATTCAATTTATTTCTTTGATCCAAATGGTCACCGCTTAGAATTGGCATATGACGATGAAAAAGCGCCTGAAAAAATTGCCATGATCACTGAAGAAATGAAATACGAAATGCTTGAGGAATGGTCTAAGAACAAACGTGCACCGCATCATACCCAATTCCTTCATGCAGACGAGCTAGATAACAATTCTGCGACTGCAAAAGTTGATGACTGATTTTTAAAGGATTAAAAACGTGAATAAATTGGTTGCAAGCGCTCAAGAAGCCTTAGCAGATGTTGTAGCAGATAACCAAACGTTGGCGGTGGGTGGTTTCGGTCTTTGCGGTATTCCTGAAGCATTGATTGACGCATTAAAAGACACTGGCGTTAAAAATCTAACCTGTATTTCTAACAATGCTGGTGTAGATGATTTTGGTTTAGGCAAATTGCTACAAACCAAGCAAATCAAAAAAATGATTTCATCTTATGTCGGTGAAAATAAAGAATTTGAACGCCAATATTTAAGTGGTGAGCTTGAAGTTGAATTGACGCCACAAGGTACTTTGGCTGAAAAACTTCGCGCTGGTGGTGCAGGCATCCCTGCATTCTTTACCCAAACTGGTGTAGGTACTTTAATTGCACAAGGCAAAGAAGTACGTGAATTTGATGGCAAAGAATACATTCTTGAACCATCACTCACTGCAGATATTGCTTTAGTTAAAGCGTATAAAGCTGACAAAGCAGGCAACCTTGTCTTCCGTAAAACGGCACGCAACTTTAACCCTGAATGTGCAGTTGCAGGAAAGTTCACCGTTGTTGAAGTAGAACACGTCGTTGAAATTGGTGACATCGATCCGGATGATATTCATTTACCGGGTATCTATGTCAACCGCATCGTGGTGAATGCTTCACCTGAAAAACGCATTGAACAAATGACTTTAAAGGCGGAGGCTTAAATCATGGCTTGGACGCGTAATGAAATGGCACAACGTGCTGCTTTAGAACTTGAAGATGGCTTCTATGTCAATTTAGGGATTGGTTTGCCAACCTTAGTTGCCAACTACATTCCAGAAAACATTAATGTCTGGTTACAGTCTGAAAATGGTTTATTGGGTATTGACGAGTTTCCTACAGCTGAAACTGTAGATGCTGACTTGATCAATGCAGGTAAACAAACAGTGACTGCACGTAAAGGTGCATCATTCTTCTCAAGCTCTGAATCATTTGCCATGATTCGTGGTGGCCATGTCAACATTGCCATTTTAGGTGCCATGGAAGTTTCAGAACAAGGCGACCTAGCTAACTGGATGATTCCCGGTAAAAAAGTCAAAGGCATGGGAGGAGCAATGGATTTAGTTGCTGGCGTTCAAAAAGTTGTGGTGCTCATGGAACACAATGCCAAAGATGGTAGTGCAAAAGTTGTGCCTCAGTGTGCCCTACCACTTACAGGCAAAGGTGTCGTGAACCGCATCATTACTGACCTTGGTGTGATGGACATTACTGAGCGTGGTGTTGTATTGGTTGAACTTGCCAAAGATGTAAGCTTAGAACAGATCAAAGCTGCAACAGGTGTTGAACTGATCATTGATGCATTACAAGTCGCTTAATATTGCACATGGATCAAAGCAGCTTCGGCTGCTTTTATTCTATTTATACTGTTGAAATAACGAGAAATTGCATGAAAAAAATTGTCATTGTTGCTGCTAGCCGTACTGCTATGGGTAGCTTCCAAGGTAGTCTTTCTAGCTTAAGCGCGCCACAATTAGGCGCAGCTGCGATTCAAGAAACAGTGAAACGTGCAGGAATCAATGCTGAAACGATTGATGAAGTGATTATGGGCTGCGTTCTGCCTGCAGGTGTAAAACAAGGTCCTGCACGTCAAGCGATGCGTATTGCGGGGATTCCAGATCATGTGGGTGCAACCACCATTAATAAAATCTGTGGTTCGGGCATGAAAGCCGTCATGCAAGCGGCAGATGCCATTAAAGCACAAAGTGCACAACTCATTATTGCAGGCGGCATGGAGTCTATGAGTAATGCCCCTTATCTCATGGATAAAGCGCGTGCTGGTTTGCGCATGGGTCATGGCAAAGTGACTGATCACATGTTTCAAGAAGGCTTAGAAGATGCTGAGACTGGCTTGTCTATGGGTGTACTCGCACAAGACACAGCAAATAAGAAAAACTATACTCGCGAACAACAAGATGCATTTGCCATTCGCTCACTTACTCGTGCGCAAGCTGCCATTACCAATGGTGACTTAGCAGCAGAAATTGCACCCGTGACGGTGACGAGTCGTAAAGGTGAAACGTCTGTTACGCAGGATGAAAATCCGTTTAATGCAAAAATTGATAAAATTGCAACCCTACGTCCTGCTTTTGCCAAAGATGGCACCATTACCGCTGCCAATGCCAGCTCCATTTCTGATGGTGCATCAGCAATTGCCGTGACATCTGAGGACTATGCGCAAGATCACGCTTTACCAATATTGGCTGAAGTCAAAGCCTATGCTAGCCATTCTCAGCATCCATCTGAATTTACAATCGCACCAGTGGGTGCTATTGAAAAAGTTTTGGCCAAAACAGGTTGGAGTGTAGCTGACGTTGACCTTTGGGAAATCAATGAAGCTTTTGCTATGGTAAGCATGGCTGCGATTGATGCTTTTGAGCTAGATGTAGAAAAAGTCAATATTTGTGGTGGTGCATGTGCACTGGGTCATCCGCTTGGCTCATCAGGTTCACGTATTATTGTCACTCTTATTCATAATCTTAAACGTCTAGGTCACAAAAAAGGGATTGCTGCCTTATGTATTGGCGGTGGTGAAGCAACTGCTATTGCTGTTGAATTACCTTAATTCATCAACATGCCATGAGAATATTCTCATGGCATGTGTATGTTCTAAATCACAAAATCTTTATTCAATATTTGAGGCGAGCAATGTCACAGCAAGATTATGAAAATGGTTTAAAAGTGCGTACTGAAGTCATGGGTGAAAGCTTTGTTCAGCGTGCACAGGACAATACAGTCGCATTTACCCAACCACTTCAGGATTGGATTAATGAGCATGCTTGGGGTTCAACTTGGCAACGTGAAGGTGTGCTACCACGTAAATATCGCTCACTGATTACTATTGCATTTTTAACTGCACAAAAAAGCCCAACTGAACTCAAAGGTCATGTACGTGGTGCACTTAATAATGGTGCAACAGTTGAAGAAATTCAGGAAGTGTTATTGCATAGTCTTCCATACTGCGGTGCGCCTGCCACTCAAGAAGCTTTCCGTGCTGCACTCGAAGTCATTCAAGACTATGAGCAAACAAAATAACCAGAAGTTTATAAAAAAGCCTTTCCATGAAAGGCTTTTTTACAGTGAATTTTTTAGAAAAATTTAGCTGATTGCCAATACCTGATATGGTAGGAAAATATAAACACTATTGCCTCAGTCTTATTTATGGTCAAAATTTTCAATCATTAAAAAAGATGATGGAGCTTATGTGTTATCTTTAGATAAACTGCATAAATAGTTGCCGCAAGCGCAGTGCTTTATTTAAAATGCTTTAAAAATGATGTTGGATATGCCACATGGATCTATTAAAAGTTTTACAAAGCCGTTACACCACCAAAGCTTATGATGCGAGTAAACGTATCCCACAAGATAAGTTTGAACAATTGTTGGCCATTCTGCGCTTAGCACCATCGTCTATTAATATTCAGCCGTGGCATTTTATCATTGCTGATCATTTGGCGGCCAAACAACGGATTGCAAAAGCTTTAGTGGGTAAGTATGCATACAATGCGCCAAAAGTTTTAGACTCCTCTCATACCATTTTATTTTGTACCAAAGCGGATATTGATGCTCAGCATTTAGAGCAATTATTGGCACAAGATGAAATCAGTGGTCGTTTTAAAGATGAACAAGCCAAGCAAGGGCAAAAAGATACACGCACGGGTTATATTGAGTATTATCGCAACGAAAAAGGTGATATTCAGCGTTGGGCTGAAAATCAGACCTTTATTGCCTTAGGACAAATGCTACTTGCAGCAGGTGTTGAACAGATTGATGCCACACCGATTGGTGGTTTTAATGAAGAAATTTTAGATCAAGAGCTACAACTCACGGCTCAAGGTTTGGTTCCATCGGTGATTTTAACCTTAGGCTACCGTAGCGAACAGGATTTCAATGCCAAATTACCTAAATCACGTTTATCTGAAGATCTCATTTTTACGCATTTATAAGTGGTAACACTTTGGGCAAGTTCGCTTGCCCAAATATAAAAAAATAGGTTGCTCATCGCCACAAAAAGACTATATTTTATACAAAAACAAAAAGACGGTACTCAGTCATGTTAAAAATTGCCCCTCTTCCGATTAAGTTTGAATGCTCAAGCTGCCATCATCTTTATATGCATGTTGGACAACAGGCTTGCGCGCGGCATTATCCAAGTTGCCCCGATTGCGGTGCACATGGGCGCTTATTGGGCAATGCCGAAGCAATGGATGCACTGAAATATCCACGTACTTTAATTAAAAGTTATTTTAAGATGACATTGCAAATGCTAGACAAAATACGCTAATTAAAGCGAGGCTTAAGCCTAAAACTGAACTTGGTTTTAAGTGCTCTTTAAAAATTGCAACACCGGCAATCACCCCTAAAACCACCACCAAAATATTCATACCCGCAAACACCACGGCAGGACTGTCTTTAAGTAAGCTATGCGCTTGCAGATATAGGGCAATATTGGCAAAATTAAGCACGCCCAAGCCTAAACCCGCCCCAATATTTTTAGCACTGCCCCACGTTGCGTAACGATAACGAAGAAAGCATAGCGACAGTATAAAAGCAAAAATAAAGATAAGATTTAAGGTCGTCGCAAACTGTAGCCCAAGACCGGTGCTATATTTGAGTAATACGTCAATTAAGGCATATCCACCCCACACCAAAGCCAAATAAAGTAAGCCTTGGTTTTTTGAAGCTTGATCTTTTTGGTGTGAATATAAAATCAGCCCAATAGCCACCACGCCTAAACCAATCCCTAACAATTTAAGCGCATTAAAACTTTCATTGAAAATAAAATATGCCGCAGTTAAAGATAATACCACTGACAAACGCTGAGCGATTTCGGTCTTTAAAATACCGGCCTGATTAAGTGCCTGTGCTAAGCATAAAAAAATACTTGGCAATAAAAGCCCTAAACTCAGGATGAGCCACCACGGCGTTGCCCAAGACAGTTGGCTAAATTGTGGCTCAAACCACAGACCACATAACACGCTTGCCGAAAAATAATTCCAAGTGATCATCTCAAATGGCTGATAGCCTTTTTGCTTGGCTATTTTAAGTAAAATCGAAACACATACGCTGCATAAGGCAGCTGCCAAAATAAAGCTCATATCTGGTTAAGTCATCCATATTGACAAAAAAAGCCCACATAAGTGTGGGCTTTTTTTTATAGATAAGCTATGGCAAATTATTTACCGTAGAAACCAACCATTTTTTCTAACGAAATTGGACGGATCTTATCTGCATTACCAGCTGTACCAAATGCTTCATAACGATCTACACAGATTTGTTTCATTGCATCAACAGTTGCTGCAAAGAATTTACGTGGATCGAATTCAGATGGTTTTTCAGCCATTAGACGACGCATTGCACCTGTAGATGCTAAACGTAAGTCTGTGTCGATGTTGATTTTACGTACACCGTGTTTGATTGCATCAACCAATTGTTCAACTGGCACACCGTAAGTTTCGCCGATGTTACCGCCGTACTCATTGATCACTACCAACCATTCTTGTGGCACTGAGCTTGAACCGTGCATCACAAGATGGGTATTTGGAAGTGCCGCGTGAATTTCTTTAATGCGATCAATCGCTAAGATATCACCTGTAGGTGGACGCGTGAATTTGTAAGCACCGTGTGAAGTCCCTACTGCAATCGCTAGAGCATCAACATTGGTGTCTTTTACAAACTGAGTTGCTTCTTCAACAGAGGTTAACAATTGAGAGTGGTCAAGTACGCCTTCAGCGCCTACGCCATCTTCTTCGCCTGCCATACCTGTTTCTAGGCTACCTAAGCAACCAATTTCGCCTTCTACCGATACGCCACACGCATGTGCCATTGCTACGGTTTGACGTGTAACATCCACGTTATATTCATACGACGTTGGTGTTTTGCCATCTGCCGCCAATGAGCCATCCATCATGACTGATGAGAAGCCCAATTGGATTGAACGTTGGCACACATCAGGGCTTGTACCATGATCTTGGTGCATTACCACAGGAATATGTGGCCACTCTTCAATTGCCGCTAAAATTAAGTGACGTAAGAATGGAGCGCCTGCATATTTACGCGCACCTGCAGATGCCTGTACGATCACAGGCGAATTGGTTTGATCTGCAGCGAGCATAATGGCACGCATTTGTTCTAAGTTGTTTACGTTAAATGCTGGTACGCCGTAAGCATGTTCGCCGGCGTGATCCAAGAGCTGGCGCAATGAAATAAGAGCCATAAT
>NZ_CANQLZ010000020.1 GCF_947624825.1 uncultured Acinetobacter sp. | reverse complement strand
ATGTAGCTCAGTTGGTTAGAGCACCGCACTCATAATGCGGGGGTCACAAGTTCAAGTCTCGTCATAGCCACCATTTTTAAGACCACATTCACTAATGTGGTCTTTTTTTTGCCTAAATTTTATTGTCGCAATCAATTGTGTCCAAATTGAGTTGAAGATTGTGTTGTAGCTGATGCATAGCTGCCAAGTTACGTTGTGCACCGACATCAGCAAAGATCTGTGCATCGACTAAATCTAACTTTTTAGGGCTCATTTTTTGTGTTGCACAATAACGTCCCATTAAGCGCTGTTGTGCAAGATTGTGTTGCTCCGTAGGATTTAAGCGTTGCCAAGCAGTAATTTTTTGCTGTTGTTTGGCATAAGCCACCAATGTATCGCGCTCTTTTAAGCTAAAACGCCAGGAATGATTAATGTAGTGAGCAACATCCATTCGGACACCGTTATAGTCAGTGACGATAGGGGAAATGAGTTGGCAAGCTGGCAATGCCATGAGTATTAAACTATTTAAGATTAAAAATTTCAGCATATTGTGAAGTACATATTTAAAGTGAGGGGAATGAAATTATATTATTTTTGCATAAAAAAGTAGCAAAAATAATGATTTTGCTTAAAGTGTGAGCATTTGTAACAAAAAATACTTGACCTATCGCTTAAATATTTACATAATGCGCTCACAGTTTACGGCTATGTAGCTCAGTTGGTTAGAGCACCGCACTCATAATGCGGGGGTCACAAGTTCAAGTCTCGTCATAGCCACCATTTTAAAGACCAAGCTCTCAGCTTGGTCTCTTTTTTTGTGCTTGAAAAAACCTGCAACTTGAGTGGGTGTATAAAAAAATCGCCTGATCCTAAGATCAAGCGATTTGTATAGCATGAATTAGGCTTAATTAAATGCCAGCTTTCCAACCATTTACAATAGGATAACGACGCTCACGGCTATAGGCACGTGATGAAATACGTGGACCAATCGCGCCTTGACGACGTTTATATTCACTACGATCAGTCAAACGAATGACTTTTTCCACTACATCAGGTGCAAAACCTTTGGCGATGATATCATCTTGGCTTAAGTCTTCTTCAATATAGGCATATAAAATGGCATCAAGGATGTCATAAGGTGGTAGCGTATCTTGGTCTTTTTGATCAGGACTCAGTTCTGCCGAAGGTGGACGAGTAATTACACGTTCAGGAATCACCGGCGTTTCACTTAAAGTATTACGGTATTTGGCCAATTCAAATACAATGGTCTTATACACATCTTTAAGTACCGCATAACCGCCCACCATATCACCGTATAGCGTGCAATAGCCCACCGACAGCTCTGATTTATTGCCTGTGCTGAGCACCAAATTCCCAAACTTGTTGGACAAGGCCATAAGCAAAGTGCCACGCGAGCGCGCTTGTAAGTTCTCTTCGGTGGTGTCGGCTTTGGCTTCACCAAAGAATGGGAACAGGGTTTGCATAAAGCTATTTACAATAGGATTTATTTCAGCAATACCAAAAGTCACGCCCATGGTTTTGGCTTGTAAAGCTGCATCTTCAACGCTGATTTGTGCAGTATAGGTATACGGCATCATCACCGCTTGGACTTTATCTGCCCCAATGGCATCGACTGCAATGGCTAAGGTCAAAGCAGAATCAATACCACCAGATAAGCCTAAAATCACACCCGGAAAACCTGAGCGCTGAACATAGTCACGTGTTGCCATGACCAAGCCTTGATAGATCTCAGCCATGGTATCTAAAGCAGGGACAATCTCAGCAGTGGTATATGCTTGTTGCGTGGCATCATATTGAGCCATATACAGCTGTTCTTGATAACTTGCAGCTTGTACTACAACGGAGCCATCTTTATTAATTAAGAAGCTTGTGCCATCAAAAATTACATCGTCTTGACCACCGACTTGGTTCACATATACCAAGTTAAGCTGCAGTTGCTTAGCAAGCTCTTTCATGGTCAAAACACGATGTTGTGGCTTACCCACTTCGTATGGTGATGCATTGAGAACCAACACAGTTTCAACATTGAGCTGTGCCACTTGTTGTACGGTTGGTAACGCCCAAAGATCTTCACAAATCAAGACGCCAAATTTATGACCCAAATACTCAAACACAAGGTGTTGATGACCTTCGTTAAAATAACGTTTTTCATCAAATACGCTGTAATTAGGTAAATTTTGCTTGTTGTAGACGCCAAGTACTTGACCATCTTTCATCACTGCTGCTGAGTTATAGCGTTGACCATCTTCGGTTTGATGAACAAAACCAAACACCAACACAATGTCTTTGACTTCACGTAAAGCAGCAAAAGCTTGTTCTGTACGTTTGGCTAAGCTTGGGCGCAGCAATAAATCTTCTGCGCCATAACCGATGACTGCTAACTCAGGGAAAACAATTAAATCCGCTTTTTTTTGTTTCGCAGCATCAATTTGTTCCAGCATTTTTTGCGTATTGGCTTCGATATTGCCAATATGTGGAGAGAATTGTGCAAGGGCAATGTTAAAATTTTTCATTTACAATAAAATCCTATACCTATCAGGATATGTACATAACTTGAGTTTGTTATCGCTATAAGTCCAATGTTATGTCAAAGTTGAACAGCAAAATAAAGTCTTAAAATAAGTAATTTGCAGCATCTACTATATACGAATTGCATAACACTGCGTTATCAAATCATAAAAAAAAACTTGAATCGCCTTAAAAAAGACAGGCTTTATTTCCATAATAGCTCTTGTAACGCAAGCAAAACGATGTATAGGTGCAATATGAGACAAGTCACAAGAAAATTAAGCTTTAGATCGTATTTGGTTTTACGTGAGCGCTATTTAAGTGAAGGTGAAAAAAAGCTGGCCTACTCGGTATTTGGTGAAGCTTTACAACTCGAGCAGATTCGTATTGTCGCGCATCGTTGGGTGCTTAAAAATTATGCCATTAGCCCCAATGGGCATGTCTACTTTAATGTATATAATTGGTGTGAGGATTTTTCAAAAACCTCCTTAGCCAAGCAAAGTTGGTTAATTCATGAACTCACTCATGTGTGGCAAATACAGCAAGGTATGCAAGTGGTGTTAAGGGCACTGTTGAATCGTAAATATCGCTATATTTTAAAAGAGGGCAAAACCTTCTTTAAATACGGCATTGAACAACAAGCCAGTATGGTACAAGATTATTTTATAAAGCGTGCCCAAGGTCAAGATTGTCGGGCGTATGAACAATGTATTCCATTTTTAAAAACTTAAACCCATAAAAAAACCGCCTAGATAGACGGTTTTTTTATCTGTCAACGCATGTTCAATTAACGAACGATGTCGCGTTGAACTTCGCCAGTGTAAAGCTGACGAGGACGACCGATCTTGTACGGACCGCTGTGCATTTCTAACCAGTGGCTGATCCAACCAACTGTACGTGCAAGCGCGAAGATTACCGTGAACATTTCTGTTGGGATACCAATCGCTTTTAAGATGATACCTGAGTAGAAATCTACGTTCGGGTAAAGGTTACGTTTGATGAAGTATTCATCAGATAACGCAATACGTTCAAGTTCCATAGCAAGCGCAAGTTGTGGATCGTTGATGCCAAGCGCACCAAGAACTTCGTCACAAGTTTCTTTCATTACTTTTGCACGTGGATCGAAGTTTTTGTAAACTCGGTGACCGAAGCCCATAAGTTTAACTTCTTTAGTCTTCACTTTTTCCATGAAGCCCGCAACGTTTTCTACAGAGCCGATTTCATCAAGCATCTTAAGAACAGCTTCGTTCGCGCCACCGTGAGCAGGACCCCAAAGTGCAGAGATACCAGCAGCAATACATGCATACGGGTTAGCACCAGTAGAACCAGCTAAACGTACAGTAGAGGTAGACGCGTTTTGTTCGTGGTCTGCGTGAAGTGTGAAGATACGGTCCATTGCTTTAGCAAGGATAGGATCAACTTTGTAATCACGATCAGCAGGCGTTGCAAACATCATGTGAAGGAAGTTTTCAGCGTAGCCTAAGTCGTTACGTGGGTAAACAAACGGTTGACCGATTGTGTACTTGTAGCTCCAAGCCGCTAAAGTAGGAATCTTCGCGATTAAACGAATCGCTGTGATTTCACGGTGATCAACATTTTCAATGTCTAAGTTGTTGTGGTAGAACGCAGATAACGCACCAACAACACCAACCATGATCGCCATAGGATGCGCATCACGACGGAAACCGTTGTAGAAACGGCTCACTTGGTCGTGAACCATTGTATGGTTACGTACTTTAGCGTCAAATTCTTCTTTTTGCTCAGCTGTTGGAAGCTCGCCATTTAACAATAAGTAGCAAGTTTCTAAGTAGTCAGCTTTAGTCGCCAATTGATCAATTGGGTAGCCGCGGTGTAAAAGAATACCTTTATTACCATCGATGAACGTGATTTTAGACTCGCAAGACGCTGTAGCCATAAAACCAGGATCAAAAGTAAAATGACCTGCTGCCAATACATCTTTAACGTCGATTACGTCAGGGCCTAAAGTGCCGCTGTAAATCGGTAATTCAATTTCTTTGCCATCAAGCTGTAATACGGCTTTCTTGCCAGTTACTTCAGACATTCAATTGATCTCCTGTCCTGGTGAATGTTGGATCTGATCCCTAAACATTTTTAATTAATAGTTGAATCAGATCGGTCAAAAAATTGCTATAAGATTAGAGGGTGTACAAGTTTTGTCAATTATACTTATGGATAAAAGCTGACATCTAAATCAAGAATAGAGCCAAAAATTATGCATCTGACAAAAAGTGCTTTTACACCGCAGCAGTATAATAAGTCAAATTGAAGCATTATGTAGAAAAAAATAACGCTAATGGCTTAAAACTAGACGATTTTTAACCTTGAAAAATTTAAATTTAGAAATATCCATCGCTGTATTTTTTGTTGAAAACAATGCATATTTCACCACTTAGCTTGAATATAGCTGTGTCATCATGCAGAAAATCAGCCACAAAAAAATCTATTTATAATGTGAGATATAATAACCGTTTGGCTAAAAAATAACGTATTGAGCGATTTGAAAACAGATGAGGCATTTGAAAACTGTGCAAAACTGTATGCGGTGGTAGAGCTGGCATATAAAAATTGAGGCTCAGATTTTGCTGTTGTATTGAGTATTTTAAGATGAATTTTTTTCACCATGACGATATTTTTTGAAAAAAGAGCAACTTGGGGTAGAAAAGCACGACAATCTACGCCATGAAAAACGCTCATTAGGAAAATTTCTCTATCTTTAGTCTAAATGTCATTTCGCTATGCTAAAGGGAAAAGCGATTAATGAAATATCAAGGGATTACTTTAAAACCAATGATATAGCGATATTTAAGAGCGCGTGCAATTGGTTTTAACTATTTGTGTGTATGTTAATGATTCTTATTTATGGTTTTTTTGGCTAAAAGCCGAGTAGCACTGTTTGTATTTTAATAGTTGACGTTTTATAATTCGATGTCGTTTTAAGTTTAGGCATGCAAACTGCCTAACAATGCCAGCTTTCCTTCGAATTAATTCCAACAAACTCCGGATGGAGTTTTTAACTACAGGATGCCCGCTGTGAAAAGCAACAGACCTGTCAATTTGTCCATGGGTCAAGTTTTAGACGTAAACTTAAAATCCCCTGTGGCTATTGCATCAATTCTACACCGTCTTTCTGGTGTCATCGTATTTTTACTCGTCCCGGTACTTCTATGGATCTTAGACAAGTCATTGTCTTCTCCTGAAGGTTTTGCGCAAGTTCAAGAAATCATGAGTGGTTTCGTGGTGCGCTTTATCGTATGGGTATTCGTAGCCGGCTTAATTTACCACTTCATTGCAGGTGTTAAGCATTTACTTGCTGACCAAGGCATTGCAGAGGAACTGCAAAGCGGTCGCACAGCAGCTACTATCGCATTAATCTTGTCTGCAATTGGTATCGTTGCGTCATTTGTATGGATCGTACTCTAATGAAAAGTGCTACAGGTTTTACGGGTTCAGGTTCTCGTGATTGGTTTATCCAACGCGTAAGTGCTGTTGTATTAGCTGTTTATACCGTAGTGGTATTCGGTTGGATTTTGTGTAATAGCGGATTCAATTTTGAACAGTGGTACGGTTTTATGATGACAACACCAATGAAGATTTTATCTTTGTTGTCAGTCTTATCTTTAGTTGCACATGCTTGGATCGGAATGTGGCAAGTTTTCACGGATTACGTGACGACTCGTCAAATGGGTCCTTCAGCAAATGGTTTGCGTATGGTACTCACTACATCAGTGATTATTGCTGTATTGGCATACGCAATCTGGGCAATCCAGATTTTTTGGGCGAATTGATAGGAAGCAATCATGGGCGCTATAAACCCTAAAGAAGATTACACAAATATTCCACACGAAACTTTCGATGCCGTCATCGTAGGTGGTGGTGGTTCTGGTATGCGCGCATCTTACCAGCTTGCTCAAGCGGGTTTAAAAGTTGCTGTATTGACCAAAGTATTCCCAACACGTTCGCACACTGTGGCAGCACAAGGTGGTATCGGTGCGTCACTTGGTAACATGCAAGAAGATAACTGGCATTACCATTTCTACGACACGGTTAAGGGTTCGGACTGGTTAGGCGACCAAGACGCCATTGAGTTTATGACGCGTGAAGCGCCACAAGTAGTTTATGAACTTGAACACTTAGGTATGCCATTTGACCGTAACGCAGACGGTACGATTTACCAACGTCCGTTTGGTGGTCACTCTGCAAACTACGGTGAAAAAGCGGTTCCTCGTGCATGTGCTGCTGCCGACCGTACAGGTCACGCACTTCTTCACACGCTTTACCAAAGCAACGTGAAAATGGGTACGCAATTCTTCGTAGAATGGATCGCACTTGATCTTATTCGTAATGAAGCAGGCGACGTACTTGGCGTAACCGCAATTGACCAAGAAACAGGTAAAATTGCAGTATTCCAAGGTAAAGCTACTTTGTTTGCAACCGGTGGTGCTGGTCGTGTTTACCGCGCATCTACAAACGCTTATATCAACACTGGTGACGGTCTTGGTATGGCAGCTCGTGCAGGTATTCCATTACAAGATATGGAATTCTGGCAGTTCCACCCAACGGGTGTGGCGGGTGCCGGCGTATTGTTAACTGAAGGTTGTCGTGGTGAAGGTGCAATCCTTCGTAACAAAGACGGCGAACCGTTCATGGAACGTTATGCTCCAACTTTAAAAGACTTGGCGCCGCGTGACTTCGTATCACGTTCTATGGACCAAGAAATTAAAGAAGGTCGTGGTTGTGGTCCTAAAGGTGATTATATCTTACTTGATATGACACACTTAGGTGCTGAAACGATTATGAAACGTCTTCCATCTGTATTTGAGATTGGTAAGAAGTTTGCAAACGTTGACATCACCAAAGAACCAATTCCTGTAGTACCAACAATCCATTACCAAATGGGTGGTATTCCAACAAACATTCATGGTCAAGTTGTTGTACCTGAATCTCGCGAAACTCAACCGCTAGATGCCAACTACAACAAAGACAATGATGTGTACTCAACCAATGCCGGTGAACGTGATTTCTCTAAGCCAATCAAAGGCTTCTATGCAATCGGTGAATGTTCATGTGTATCTGTACACGGTGCAAACCGTTTAGGTACCAACTCATTGCTTGACTTGGTTGTATTTGGTAAAGCTGCAGGTCAGCACATCATCGAATATGTAACTAAGCAACATGATGGTGCGTACGAACCGCTTCCTACGACTGTACTTGAGCAAACTGTTGCACGTATTCGTACATTAGACGAATCAACAACAGGTGAAAACGCACAAGACGTAGCGGATGCGATTCGTGACATCGTTCAAGACCATGCTGGTGTATTCCGTACAACTGCATTGCTTGAAAAAGGCGTAAAAGAAATTCTTGCGCTTGAACCACGTATTCGTAATATCCACTTAAAAGACAAATCTAAAGTGTTTAACACCGCACGTGTTGAAGCTTTAGAAGTGGAAAACTTATACGAAGTAGCAAAAGCTACATTAATTTCTGCTGCTGCACGTAAAGAATGTCGTGGTGCGCATACGGTTGTAGACTTTGAGTTACCACCAGATCACCCGTCTTACCCGTACGGTCGTCGTGATGATGTGTGGATGAAGCATACTTTATGGTTCTCAAGTGATAACCGTTTAGAGTATAAGCCTGTGCGTTACCGTCCGTTAACGGTTGATGCAATTCCACCTAAACCACGTACATTCTAATTAGGAGAGTTGAGATGAGTAGAGGTACTCGTACATTTAATATCTACCGCTACGATCCTGATAAGGATAAAGCACCGTACATGCAAACTTTTAAGCTTGAGTTAACTGAAAAGCACCGTATGTTGCTAGATGTTTTACTTGCATTAAAAGTACAAGACGAAACCTTAACGTTCCGTCGTTCATGCCGTGAAGGTATTTGTGGTTCTGATGGTGTTAACATCAATGGTAAAAACGGTTTAGCGTGTCTTTGGAACCTAAACGATTTACCAGATGTCATCACAATTCGTCCACTTCCAGGTCTGCCTGTAGTGAAAGACTTGGTTGTAGATATGAATCAGTTCTACGATCAATACAACAAAATCCATCCGTTCTTGATCAATAATCAGCCTGCACCACCAAAAGAGCGTTTGCAGTCACCTGAAGAGCGTGAACACTTAGATGGTTTGTATGAATGTATTTTATGTGCATGTTGTTCAACTTCATGTCCATCATTTTGGTGGAACCCAGACAAGTTCTTGGGTCCATCAGCATTGTTAAATGCATACCGTTTCATCATTGACTCGCGTGACTCTGCAACACAAGAGCGTTTGGCTCGTCTTGACGACCCATTCTCTTTGTTCCGTTGTAAAGGGATCATGAACTGTGTGTCTGTATGTCCTAAGGGTTTAAATCCAACGAAGGCAATCGGTCACATCCGTAGCATGATGTTTGATAACGCAGGTTAATTTCTGTCTATCAAAAAAAAGCACACCCCATGGTGTGCTTTTTTTATGACAATAGAAAAGTCAAAAGTATCGCTATTTTCTATGACTTTGTTGCTGTGACCTATAAGTGAAAATGCGAGCTTTAAAAATTGGTGATTTTTTAATCTGACTCTCATTTAATTGCGCTAATTTGTTTTTTTGATGCCACAAAGCACGCCGACACGCTACACATCTGAGATTAAAATGTTATCATGTAACAATGGTACAAAGGGCAGATTGAAATAAGATGCTCTTTTTTGTTATCTAGCCTTTGGACTTTGGTCTAAATTGAATCTTCACCTGAGATCAAGCAGCATAGGTTACAATAGTGCGAACATTTAAATGTTTGATTTTAGCTGCTTCATGTTAGGATCAATGATCTGTTAGATATAGGAAATTTTATGTTTGTGCATACATTTTTTCTACACGAAGCCTGTTAAAATTGCGTATAACTAAATGCGTCAAATCGTTTTAGAAAAGTAAATCGCTTCGATTTATTTTTCTAAGTCGATTTGCAAAAAATTGCTCGGTTTTGGCCGAGTATGTGATGAGTGATGATGCCGCTGAGGGGCGTTATGATTCATTATCTACGTTATTTTAATGTAGAGATAACGCCTCATGGCTGATGTCCAATGGGGACTAATGTCATGTCACCAATTTGACATTATCAATCATGGGTTTGCTTAAAACTAAGCATCCTGAAATGTTTTTGCAATAGGAAATGGGTCCACAAATGCAAGAAGTTGCTGACGCTCTGCGTCTTGACACTGAACTTTCCGCTGACAGTGCAGCGTATATTGAAGAACTTTACGAACATTATTTAGCGTCACCAGATTCAGTTGGTGCTGACTGGCGTGATTATTTCGATAAATTCCCTAAAGGTGATCAACCACATAGCAATGTACGTGAGCAATTCCTACTTTTAGGTCGTAATTCAAACCGTGTTCAGCCTGTAGTTCAAGCAACTGTTAGCTCTGAACATGAGCGTCGTCAAATCGGTGTATTACAATTAATCGCGGCATATCGTAACCGTGGTCATCAAAAAGCAAAACTTGATCCATTAGGTTTGGCAAAGCGTGAACAAGCATTTGACTTAGAATTAGATGCACACGGCTTAACTAAATCTGATTTGGATACCGTATTCCACACGGGTAACCTTGCGATTGGTAAAGAAGAAGCAACCCTTGCTGAAATTATTGCTGCATTAGAAGCGACTTACTGTGAAACAGTAGGTACTGAATACATGCACATTGTTGATACCAAAGAGAAACGTTGGATTCAACAACGTCTTGAAAGTGCACGTGGTCAATTTAGCTTTACTGCTGATGAGAAAAAACACGTTTTAGAACGTTTAACTGCAGCTGAGGGACTAGAAAAATTCCTTGGTAATAAATACGTTGGTGCAAAACGCTTTGGTGTAGAGGGTGGTGAGTCTTTCATCCCTATGGTTGATGCGGTAATTCAACGTGCAGGTTCAGTGGGTTGTAAAGAAGTTGTGATCGGTATGCCTCACCGCGGCCGTTTAAACCTTCTTGTCAACATTATGGGTAAAAACCCAGCTGAATTGTTTGGTGAATTCGAAGGTAAATCACTACATAAAAAAGGTTCTGGTGACGTTAAGTACCACCAAGGTTTTTCATCAAACGTGATGACGGCTGGTGGCGAAGTTCACTTAGCGCTTGCGTTTAACCCATCGCACTTAGAAATCGTCGGCCCTGTGGTTGAAGGTTCGGTACGTGCACGTCAAGTACGTCGTAAAGACATTGGCGGTGATGATGTATTACCAGTCATCGTTCACGGTGATGCTGCATTTGCAGGTCAAGGTGTAAACCAAGAAACCTTCCAAATGTCACAAACGCGTGGTTACACGGTTGGTGGTACGGTTCATATTGTTGTCAACAACCAAGTAGGCTTTACAACGTCTGATCCACGTGATGCGCGTTCTACAGAATACTGTACCGACATTGCAAAAATGATCCAAGCACCAATCTTCCATGTAAATGGTGATGATCCTGAAGCGGTATTGTTTGTAGCACAGCTTGCACATGACTTCCGTCATACATTCCGTAAAGACGTTGTGATTGACATGTTCTGCTACCGTCGTCGTGGTCATAACGAAGCCGATGAGCCTGCTGCAACTCAGCCAATGATGTATCAAGTGATCAATAAAAAGACCACAACACGTACATTATATGCAGACAAGTTGGTTCAAGAAGGTGTACTTGATCGTGCCTCAGCAGATCAAATGATCGAAGACTACCGTGCTGATTTAGAAGCAGGTAATCACGTTGCCAATGCACTTGTCTTAGAACCAAACAAGAAAATGTTTGTTGATTGGACACCGTATTTAGGTCACGATTATACAGACGTTTGGGATACGACTTTCCCAGTTGAGCGCTTAAAAGAGCTTGGCGAAGGCATGCGTAAACTTCCAGAAGGTTTCGTAATGCAGCGTCAGGTTGCTAAAGTAATTGACGATCGTTTGAAAATGCAAACGGGCGAGATGCCTTTAAACTGGGGTGCTGCAGAAACTTTAGCTTATGCAACATTACTAGATGATGGTTACTTGGTTCGTATTACGGGTGAAGACGTTGGTCGTGGTACATTCTCACACCGTCATGCAAAACTTCATAACCAAGTAGATGGCGAAACTTACATTCCACTTTGTAATGTAAAAGACAACCAACCACGTTTTGCATTATACGACTCACTTCTTTCAGAAATGGCCGTTCTTGCATTTGAATATGGTTATGCAACTACTATTCCACACGGTTTAATTATTTGGGAAGCACAATTTGGTGACTTCGCAAACTGTGCACAGGTTGTGATTGACCAATTTATCTCATCTGGCGAAACCAAATGGGAACGTGTATGTGGCTTAACTATGCTTCTTCCACATGGTTTTGAAGGTCAAGGTCCAGAGCATTCATCTGCACGTCTAGAGCGTTTCTTACAGTTATGTGCTGAAGAAAACATGCAAGTAATTACACCAACAACACCTGCACAGATCTTCCATGCATTACGTCGTCAAGCGGTTCGTCCAATTCGTAAGCCATTAATCGTAACTTCACCGAAGTCTTTACTTCGTCACAAGTTAGCGACTTCTACTTTAGATGAGCTTGCAACGGGTACATTCCAAACAGTAATCGATGAAGTGGATAACATCAACAAAGCTGACGTGACTCGCGTTGTACTTTGTGGTGGTAAAGTTTACTACGATTTACTTGAAAAACGTCGTGAAAAAGAATTAAACAATACTGTTATTGTACGTATTGAACAGTTATATCCATACCCAGAAGCACGTTTAGCTGAAGTTCTTGCTCAGTATCCAAACGTGACTGAATTGGTATGGGCGCAAGAAGAACCGAAAAACCAAGGTGCTTGGTTGTTCATCGCGCCACGTTTATATGAAGGCTTAATGGCTTCAGGTAAACAAATCAAGTTAAGCTACGCAGGCCGTGAAGCTTCTGCTGCACCGGCATGTGGTTCACCATACTTACATGCAAAACAACAAGCTCAGCTCGTAAATGACGCTTTAGCGATCGTAGAATAATCAGGAGATTCTAAAATCATGGCAACCGAAATTAAAGCACCTGTATTTCCAGAATCAGTTGCAGACGGCACAATCGCAACTTGGCACAAACAACCAGGCGAAGCAGTAGCACGCGACGAAGTAATCTGTGATATTGAAACGGATAAAGTTGTATTAGAAGTTGTTGCTCCTGCTGACGGTACGATTGCGCAAATCATCAAAAATGAAGGCGACACAGTCCTTTCATCTGAAGTGATTGCTCATTTTGAAGCAGGTGCTGTATCTGGCGCGGCTCAAACTCAAGCAGTTCAGTCTGAAGAGAAAGTAGAACAAGCATCTTCACAAACTCAAGCAGGCAATGCACCAATCGTTGAGCGTGCGCAAGTTGCTGATCAAGCACCTGCGGTACGTAAAGCGTTAACTGAAACTGGTATTGCTGCAAGTGATGTTGCAGGTTCTGGTCGCGGTGGTCGTATTACTAAAGAAGACGTTGCAAATCATCAAGCTAAACCTGCTGCGCAACCATTAAGCGTTGCAGTGGGCGAGCGTGTTGAAAAACGTGTTCCAATGACACGTCTACGTAAGCGTGTAGCTGAACGTTTACTTGCTGCAACCCAAGAAACAGCAATGTTAACCACGTTTAACGAAGTGAACATGAAGCCAATCATGGAAATGCGTGCGCAATACAAAGATGCGTTCGAGAAGCGTCATGGTGCACGTTTAGGCTTTATGTCATTCTTTGTTAAAGCAGCAACTGAAGCACTTAAGCGTTATCCTGCGGTAAATGCGTCTATTGATGGCGACGATATCGTATATCATGGTTTCTATGATATCGGTGTAGCGGTATCTTCTGAGCGTGGCTTAGTGGTTCCTGTACTTCGTGATACAGATCGCATGAACTATGCTGAAGTTGAAAACGGTATCCGTGACTATGCATACAAAGCGCGTGATGGCAAATTAGGCATCGAAGACATGACTGGCGGTACGTTCACTATTACTAATGGTGGTACTTTCGGTTCACTTCTTTCTACACCTATTTTAAATACGCCACAAACTGCGATTTTGGGTATGCATAAAATCCAAGAGCGCCCAATGGCTGTAAATGGTCAGGTAGAAATCTTGCCGATGATGTACTTGGCACTTTCTTACGACCACCGTTTAATTGATGGTAAAGAAGCAGTAGGTTTCTTAGTAACAATCAAAGAATTGTTAGAAGAGCCAGCTCGCCTGATCTTAGATCTTTAATTATTAATTCTTAAGAATAACCTAGGCGAGTTCAGAGAGATCCTTTGAACTCGCCTTTTGGAGATAAAGATGTCTCAATTTGATTTAGTTGTAATTGGTGGTGGCCCAGGTGGCTACGAAGCAGCAATTCGTGCAGCACAACTTGGTTTTAAAGTTGCATGTATCGAAAAACGTATTCATAAAGGCGAACCATCTTTAGGTGGTACATGCTTAAACGTGGGTTGTATCCCATCTAAAGCATTGCTTGATTCATCTCACCGTTATGAAGATACAGTGCATCACTTAGATGATCACGGTATCACGACTGGTGAAGTGAAGTTTGATCTTGCAAAATTACTTGCACGTAAAGATAAAATTGTTAACCAACTCACTAAAGGTATCGACGGCCTATTAAAAGGTAACGGTATTGAATGGTTAAAAGGTACAGGTAAATTACTTGCAGGTAAAAAAGTTGAGTTTGTATCGCACGAAGGCGAAACTCAAATTTTAGAACCTAAATACGTGATTCTTGCGACGGGTTCTGTACCTGTAAATATTCCAGTTGCTCCTGTAGATCAAGACATTATTGTTGACTCTACTGGCGCTTTAGAATTCCAAGAAGTACCTAAGCGTTTAGGCGTAATCGGTGCAGGCGTAATCGGTCTTGAACTTGGTTCTGTATGGCGTCGTTTGGGTGCTGAAGTTGTTGTATTTGAAGCAATGGATGCATTCTTACCAATGGCTGATAAAGCATTGGCAAAAGACTACCAAAAAGTACTTGGTAAGCAAGGTCTAGACATTCGTGTTGGCGCTAAAGTTGCTGGTACTGAAGTGAACGGTCGTGAAGTAACTGTTCAATACACACAAGGTGGCGAAGACAAAACTCAGACTTTTGACAAGTTGATCGTTTGTGTAGGTCGTCGCGCTTATGCTGAAGGCCTATTGGCAGAAGACTGTGGTATTAAACTGACTGAACGTGGTTTGGTTGAAGTAAACGATTGGTGTGCAACGTCTGTAGACGGCGTATACGCAATTGGTGACTTGGTACGTGGTCCAATGCTTGCACATAAAGCAATGGAAGAAGGCGTAATGGCAGTTGAACGTATTCACGGTCATGCTGCACAAGTCAACTACGACACGATTATTTCTGTGATCTACACACACCCAGAAGCGGCGTGGGTTGGTTTAACAGAACAGCAAGCAATCGACAAAGGCCATGAAGTGAAAACCGGTCAATTTGGCTTTGCTGCAAATGGTCGTGCAATGGCAGCTGGTGAAAACGCTGGTTTCGTGAAGTTTGTTGCTGATGCAAAAACCGATCGTTTATTGGGTATGCACGTGATTGGACCTGCTGCGTCTGACATCGTTCACCAAGGTATGATTGCACTTGAATTTGTATCATCTGTTGAAGATCTTCAATTGATGACTTTTGGTCACCCAACATTCTCTGAAGTGGTGCATGAAGCAGCTTTAGCGGTGGATGGCCGTGCGATTCACGCGATTCAGCGTAAACGCAAATAATCTGTGAAAGATTAACAAAAAGAGCAGCAATCGCTGCTCTTTTTTTATGCAAAAAAGGTTGTATTTGTATGCTTTATCCTCTAAAAATAACAAAGCACAATATGCTTTATAGTCAGTTCGACGGATGTTTGCCCTATAAAGCCACAAGATAAAACCAATAAATTAAAGGTTGTTGTATGAATTTACATGAGTACCAAGCCAAAGCATTATTAAAACAATACGGAATGCCGATTCAAGAAGGCATTGTGATTGAAAGCGAGCAAGCAGCACGTCAAGCCTTTGAACAATTGGGTGGCAAATTTGCGGTGATGAAAGCTCAAGTGCATGCAGGAGGCCGTGGTAAAGCAGGTGGGGTGAAAGTGGTCAAATCAAGTGATGAAGCTGCTGAATATGCCAAAAATTTATTAGGTAGCCGTTTAGTCACCTATCAAACCGACAGTTTGGGTCAACCCGTTAATCAAATCTTAGTCTGTGAAGATGTTTATCCTGTAGAACGTGAGTTGTATTTGGGTGCAGTGGTGGATCGTTCTAGTCGTCGAGTCACTTTTATGGCATCTACCGAAGGTGGTGTTGATATTGAGAAAGTTGCAGAAGACAGCCCTGAAAAAATTATTAAGGTAGAAGTAGACCCATTGGTTGGTTTGCAACCTTTTCAAGCACGTGAAGTTGGTTTTGCGCTGGGTTTAAATTCAGAACAGATAGCCCAATTTGTTACGATTATGAGCGCAGCTTATCGTGCTTTTATAGAAAATGATTTTGCATTATTTGAAATTAACCCTTTGTCGGTACGTGAAAATGGTGACATTCTATGTGTAGATGCCAAAATTGGCATTGATTCAAATGCCTTATACCGTTTGCCGCACATTGCCGCTTTACGGGATAAATCGCAAGAAAATGAACGCGAATTACGCGCTTCTGAACATGATCTGAATTATGTGGCTTTAGAAGGCAATATTGGTTGTATGGTCAATGGTGCAGGCCTTGCCATGGCAACCATGGACATTATTAAGCTGTACGGTGGTCAACCAGCGAATTTCCTTGATGTCGGTGGCGGTGCAACCAAAGAGCGTGTGATTGAAGCTTTTAAAATCATTCTTACAGATGGTTCAGTACAAGCGGTTTTGATTAATATTTTTGGTGGTATTGTCCGCTGTGACATGATTGCCGAAGCTATTATTGCAGCAGTACGTGAGGTGCATGTGGCAATTCCTGTGGTGGTACGTTTAGAAGGTAATAATGCCGAATTAGGGGCAAAGTTGTTGGATGAATCGGGTTTAACCTTGATTTCAGCGCAAGGTTTGGCAGACGCTGCACAAAAAGTTGTCGCTGCTGTAGACGCATAAGGAGAAAAATAATGAGCGTACTCGTCAATAAAAATACTCAAGTGATTGTACAAGGCTTTACCGGTAAGAATGGTACTTTTCACTCAGAGCAATCGATTGCCTATGGCACGCAAGTGGTAGGTGGTGTAACCCCTGGCAAAGGCGGACAACGCCATTTAGACCGACCTGTCTTTAACACTGTTAAAGACGCTGTGCGTGAAACAGGTGCCAATGCTACGTCTATTTATGTGCCTGCACCTTTTGTACTGGATTCCATTATTGAATCAATTGATGCTGGGTTAGAGTTAATTGTGGTGATCACAGAAGGTGTCCCCACTTTAGATATGCTCAAAGCCAAACGCTACTTAGAAACTTATGGTAATCATGCACGTTTAATTGGTCCAAACTGCCCTGGGATTATTACCCCAGGCGAATGTAAAATTGGCATTATGCCGGGTCATATCCACAAAGCGGGTAAAATTGGCATTATCTCGCGTTCAGGTACGCTGACCTATGAAGCTGTATCGCAAACCACCAAGTTGGGTCTAGGACAATCAACTTGTATTGGAATTGGCGGTGACCCAATTCCGGGTATGAATCAAATTGATTGCTTAAAACTATTTGAAGAAGATCCGCAAACTGAAGCCATTATTATGATTGGTGAAATTGGCGGAACAGCCGAAGAAGAAGCCGCGGAATATATTCAGTCGAATGTCACAAAACCAGTGGTGGGTTATATTGCGGGAGTGACTGCACCTAAAGGTAAACGTATGGGGCATGCAGGTGCGATTATCTCAGGGGGCAAGGGCACAGCAGAAGAGAAATTTACCGCCTTTGAACGTGCAGGAATGGCCTGTACCCGTAGTCCTGCAGAACTTGGTTCAACTATGTTAAGTCTTTTAGAAGACAAAGGTTTGCTCGATCCTGCTATTGCGTTGACCTAACAACAAAACTCGCCCAATGAAGGGCGAATTTTAGGCAAAAAAAAATGCGTAATGATTGGGGTATTCATTACGCATAAAAATGAATCTGTTGTAGCAACAGGTTCAGGGGTAACTTCAAGCTCATAGAGGAGAATCTAATGAAGCTGTTTGGCTATGAAGTTATATTAAGATGTTCATGCTTGAGTTTCAGCAGTATTCAGGTAATAAAGTGTCATGTTGCGTGAACATGTGGTACAAAATGTGAATAAAACCCGTTGATTGTGAATTAGAACTTACACAAGCAATAGGCATAAAAAAACCCTTCTTAAAAGAAGGGTTTGATTTTTAAAATGAATTAAAAACGGAACACGCCAAGCGCGGTTTTCACTTCATCTAAAGTTTGTTGCGTAATGTCACGGCATTTATCTGTACCGTGTTTAAGTATATCCATAATGTAATCTGGATCTTTAGCCAATTCGATACGGCGTTCACGAATAGGACCAAGTAATTCTTTAAGTACTCCTTCAAGGCGCTTTTTAACCGTACCATCACCTAAACCACCACGGCGATAATGCGCTTTTAACTCTTCCACTTCTTCTTTATTTGGGTCAAATGCATCTAGATAGGTAAAGACTACGTTGCCTTCAACTTGACCTGGATCTTCAATACGCAAATGATTTGGATCGGTATACATGGCATTCACGGCTTTTTTGATGTCTTTATCTGTGGCATCTAACACAATGGTGTTGCCTAAAGATTTAGACATTTTAGCTTTACCATCAAAGCCCGGTAAACGCCCCACATTAGACAATAATGCTTTACATTCAGGCAGTAACTCACGACCTACTTGGCGATTTAAACGACGCACAATTTCGTTGGTTTGCTCGATCATTGGAATTTGATCTTCGCCCACCGGTACTACGGTTGCTTTAAATGCGGTGATGTCGGCTGCTTGTGCCACTGGATAGCATAAGAAACCAGCTGGAATATCACGTTCAAAACCGCGCATCTGAATTTCAGACTTAATGGTTGGGTTACGTTCTAAGCGTGATACGTTGACAAAGTTGAGATACAACATGGTCAATTCATTAAGCGCAGGTAAGCTCGATTGCACACAAATGGTGGTTTTGGTGGGATCAATACCTACTGCTAAATAGTCGGTTGCCACTTCAATAATATTGCGACGAACTTTTTCAAAGTTATCGGCATTATCGGTAAAGGCTTGTGCATCGGCAAGCAATAAATGCTGATGATGAGAATCTTGTAAACCGACGCGTGAACGTAGCGAACCTACAAAATGGCCCAAGTGTAATTGTCCGGTCGGACGGTCGCCAGTTAAGATTACTGGACGATTATCTGGAGTAGTCATGCTGTCTTCCAAGTCGTTGTATGACATCAATATCACGATGAATGGCGACATTGTACGGTATAAGTTTTATATGTGTCAGCCTACTGGTAATAAATGCTGTACAGAGTTTTTAAGATTGTAGTTTTAAACTCAAGAAAAATAAAACAGAGAACTAAAATTATGAGCAGCTTACTCTTATTATTAGACGATATTGCCACCATTATGGATGACGTGGCAGTTATGAGTAAAATGGCCGCCAAAAAAACCGCAGGGGTATTGGGTGATGATTTAGCCTTAAACGCACAGCAGGTGAGTGGGGTGCGTGCTGAACGTGAGCTGCCTGTGGTGTGGAGCGTGGCCAAAGGCTCGTTTGTAAACAAAGTGATTTTAGTGCCCTTGGCTTTAGCAATTAGTGTTTTTGCGCCATGGTTGATTAATCCTTTGTTAATGCTTGGTGGCTTATTCTTATGCTATGAGGGCGTTGAAAAAGTCATGCATAGCATTCAACATAAAAAAGCTAAAACTGCCCAAGAGGCAGCCACACAATTGGCACTGACTGAAGCACAATTGCACAGTATGGAAAAAGACAAAATTAAAGGTGCTATTCGTACTGACTTTATTTTATCGGCAGAAATTATTGTGATTTCATTAGGCACAGTCGCTGCGGCAGCTTTTGTGACCAAGGTGAGTGTTTTAACGGTGATTGCCATTGCGATGACGGTGGGGTGTATGGCTTGGTGGCATTAATTGTGAAAATTGATGATATGGGTTTATACCTGACAGAAAAAACTTCAGCTGCACAACAAAAAATGGGACATGCTTTATTGGCCTTTGCGCCCATTTTAATGAAAACTTTGACCATTGTGGGCACGCTTGCGATGTTTTTGGTGGGCGGCGGGATTATTAATCACGCAATTCCTTTATTGCATCACTTTACTGAAGATGCTGTTGATCATCTTGAACATATCCCAACTCTAGGTAGTATTATTAGTACCTTGACCCCAACGTTGATTAATTTTGTGATTGGGATTGTGGCCGGTTTGCTTGTGGTATTGGTGGTTACACTCATCAAAAAATTATGGCCACGTACAAAAATCTCTTAAAGCTCGCTACAATCAACCCAAAACTAAACAAGGATAATAACTATGCAATGGAAAGGGCGTCGCAGTAGTCAAAATGTTGAAGATCGTCGTGGTGGTGGGGCTGCCAAAGCTGGTGGGGTAAGTATTTTAGGTTTAGTGGTGGCTTTTGTGGCATGGAAATTTTTTGGTGTTGACCCGCAACAGGCTTATCAAACCACCAAGCAAGTCACCCAAGGCCAAGTCACTCAAGCGATTGGTTTAGAAAACCCCACGCCTGATCAGCAAGAAGCGATGGAGTTTGTGAGTGTGGTTTTAGCCGACACCGAAGATACATGGGCGCAAGTGTTTCAACAGCAATTGGGGCAAAGTTATCCACCCCCGAAACTGGTTATTTTTAATGGTGTGGTGAATTCTGCCTGTGGTACAGCACAATCGGCCATGGGGCCATTTTATTGTCCTGCCGACCAAAAAGTGTATATCGACACCGGATTTTTTAAAGATATGCGTAGCCAAATGGGCATTACAGGTGAGCAAAATGCCACGCAATTGTCGCGTAATGATCAAGCGGGTGACTTTGCCCAAGCCTATGTGATTGCACATGAGGTTGGCCACCATATTCAAACTGTTTTAGGTGTTTCAAGCCAAGTTCAGCAGGCGCGTAGTCAGGCCACTAAAGCACAAAGCAATGCATTGTCGGTACGTCAAGAATTACAAGCCGATTGCTTGGCGGGGGTGTGGGCGTATCATAACCATCAACGTACGCAATTTTTAGAGCAAGGCGATATTGCCGAAGCGATGGATGCTGCGCATAAAATTGGTGATGATTACTTACAGAAAAAAGCGCAAGGTTATGCAGTCCCTGATAGTTTTACCCACGGTACGAGTGCACAGCGCATGAAATGGTTTGATATTGGCTGGAAAGGCGGACAAATTAATCAATGCGACACTTTTAATCAACCCATTTAAATGAATTAAGGCTAAGGAAGTGGCACACTTAAAACAATACGCTGCTATTTTCTTGTTTTGTTCAACTATCCAACGAATGCTGTCATTGTAGTTAGTTGTTGGATAAAGCCCAAGCATATTGCATTGGGCTAATATAATTTTGCAGGCAGCTTAACCATAAAACACGCTACAATAATCACATTAAAAAATGCAAAAAACCAAAGCATTTTTATTCAAAATATAAGATTCACCGCCATACATGGAAAGCCGATGGGAAATTATTTTTTTCTACAAGTATTCACCGTGATTTTTGCACTGTCGATTGCAACCACGATTTTTAACAAGCGCGTACTTGGCTTTCCACAGGCAATTGGTGTACCGATTGTGTCGGCAATTTTTGTGTTTATTTTGCAATGGGCGGCAAGCTTATTCAATGGTAATCCCTTTATTGTGATTAATTTAAACAACATTGAAGAAGCAGTTAGAAATATTGATTTTTATGACTTTTTAATTAATGGCGTGATCTGTTTTATTTTAACGTCATCGGCATTGAAATTTAAGGTCTCCGATTTACAAAGCCATTGGAAACCGATTGGAATTTTAGCCAGCCTTGCTTTGGTGTTATGTGCCGGATTTTTTGGTGTGGTGTTGTACGGCTATCAATTTTTAATGGGGCAGCATGTTGATTTATTGGTGCTATTGCTTTTGGGTGCGGCATTAGGCGCAACTGACCCAATAGGGATTAAGGGGGTACTCAGTTCAGTACGTGCGCCTCATCACCTCATGGTCAAGCTAGAGGGAGAATCTTTATTTAATGATGCTATGTGTATTGCGGTGTTTATGACTTTGCTCAATGTGTTAAAGGGCGAAAATTTTACCGTACTGGGTGTGTTAGAAACCTTACTCTATGAAATTGTGGTGGCTGTAGTGATTGGCGTGGCCTTTGGTCATGGGATTTTACGGTTATTACGCGGTAAACATGAAATGGAGTCCTTAATTTTAACCACAGCATTGTTGGCTTGTGGTTCATATTTGGTGGCTTTATTTGCACATGCCTCTGCCCCGATTGCTTGTGTGATTGGAGGCTTAATTGTGGGTAATAAATGGAAAGAAATTTTACAAGAGCGTGAGATTCGTGAAGTGAATCATTTTTGGCATACAGTTGAAGGGATTATCAATTCGTTCTTGTTTACCTTAATTGGGTTAGAGCTATTTATTTTAGATTTAAGCTTTCATTTAATTTTAGGTGGCATTGTGGCCTTTATGATTTTGCATGCCTCACGTTTTGCTGCCAATTATCTATCCTTTGCCTTTTTCCCAAGTGTGCGTAAAAAAAGTTATAACGGTAGTTTAACCATTTTGTCTTGGGGTGGGGTACGCGGTGGCATCTCATTGGCACTGATTTTGGCGGTCGCCAATATTCCGCAGTTGGCAGAGTATAGTAGTATCTTGATTGGTTATACCTTTATTGTGGTGTTGTTGTCAGGTGTGGTATGTGGTCTAGGTTTACCTGCGGTGATGAATGCCTTTTACTATAATCCGCACCAAGAAACCACAGGCTTTAAAGGCTGGTATCAGCGTATGTGCCATAAAATGAATCGTAAAGGCTTTCAATATCGGGTGAGTGAAGATGCGCAAGGGCATGAAGTGATTACAGTGTATAAAGCCGATGAGTTGATTGATTTGCGCAGTGATGATGGGATTGCCGCCGTGCATAACCCTGAAAAAGTCCAAGAAGTAAAACGCTTGGAAAGTCCTGATAATTTCTAATGCTTGATGAATATGACAAAGTCTATACAACATGAACTCGCGCCCATTATTTTAGCTGTGGTGGCGCAAATTCCGTATGGTTATGTGGCAAGTTATGGACAAGTGGCACAGCTTGCAGGTTTAGCTCAACATGCACGTTTAGTGGGACGTGTATTGCAATCCATTGATCAAGATAGTGATTTACCTTGGCATCGCGTGGTCAATGCTCAAGGGAATATTTGTACACAAAACTTAAGCAATGGCGAGAATTTACAGGCACTCTTGTTAGCGCGTGAAGGTATTGTGGTTAATCAGCAGCGTGTCAACATGCGCCAATATAGATGGCAGATGTAAAACTCCCCACACAGTGTGGGGAGTTTATTTTCTTTAAGGATGACGTACCACAAGCACAGGAATACTGATTTCTGTCAGTACATTTTGCGCAACACTGCCTAAAAATAGTTTTTTAAGACCCGTGCGACCATGTGAGCCAATAATAATCAGATCAACATTTAACTCTTCTGCAGCTTTCACTAATTCGCGATGCACCACTTGACCTTCAACCAATTTGGTATCTACTTCTACGCCTAACTCAGCAAATTTTTCTTTTGCGCTGGTTAAATCGCTTAAGATCGCGCCACGGGCACGTTCAATCATGTCATTGGTTTGAGATGCAGAGATATATTCAGCTGCAATATATGGGTCAAGTGCCAATACCTGTACCACGGTAATTTTAGCGTTAAATGCTTTGGCAAAATCAGCAGCTTTTTCCACAGCGGCAAGTGAAGTTGCTGAGCCATCGACTGGCACAAGGATATGTTGGTAAGCCATGTTGTTGTTCCTTATTGTTAGGTTTTAATGTTTATATAGACATAGTAACGTAAAATTTCTTTGAATAAAACCAAGTAAATTCATCTAGATAATTTAAGCTTTGGCTGAATTTAAGCTAACAGAAAATTGTGATGATACAAGGGGATTTACCACCAAAGTCGGGGCATATATAGACGAATGGTGAGTGATAAAGATGCTTTAAGCTAAGGGGAATTTTTTTGATGAATCATAAAATGACACAACAACTCAATTGGCAACGCGATAATTTTGAAAATAATTTTACAGCTTGGGAGGGCGATCTTTGCTTTGTCAGCGTTTAGGTGAGCAGCTCACCAGTTATGTTGATCGTTTGTAATGTGGTGCTACATGATCAAAGGTTGCAAGATTACACATATTTTGTTGCCCCTAAATTTTTAAAACTGGAAATAGCTTTAATGATTCAGATTACACGTAAAAAATTAGTAGAAGATTGGAAAAACTACGGAATTAATCATATAGAGGAGTCTATTTGGAGCTCTTCAATACAACAAAAAGATTTGTCTCGAATTAGAGAGTTTTTGAAGGTGAATCATTTTCTCTATGTCGATATTAGTATTGTAAGACCACCAGATGATTCGACGGAAAGAATGAAGTTTAAAACACACTACCATGTAGATGGTCAGTGTTTTAGTACAAATTATGGCATTTCAATTCCAATGAATAGTAATAATTTAAAACTAACTGTTGGGCTACAAAGTGAATTAAAAGATCAAGAATGTCAGGATAAGACACTCTATATAATCAATAGTTTAAGAATTATATTTGGAGTCCCTATAGCTCGTGAATTGATGTTTACATCATTGGCTGCAACTGAAAAATTTTCAGACGTTAGCATAAGCTCTGAATTGGGATATGCTTCCAAATTCGATACTCAGAATTTAAATTTTTATGAAGATATCGAGTATTGTCAATTACGTAAACTACCAGTAGAGGCTTTAATTTTATTAGATAAGGCTTTCCAACAAAGATTTCCTAATGAGCGTTTTATCTTAATGTGGGTTGCTTTTGAAGCGATTATTAATTCTATTTATCCATTTGACCATAACGGTAATAAAAGGATTAAATACTTTAAAGAAGAACTGAAATCTAACATTGTCAATGATGAGGTTTATCGGCTCTTTAAACTTAGATGCGATGTTTTTAAAGAGGGAAAGTTTGAGAAAAAAGAACTTGAGGAGGATAATTGGTCTTTATATGCAGCAATTCAATTAACTATCATGGAGGATTGTCCTCAAAGAATTGCTTTTTTAAAAGGTTATGAAAACAAGATTTTGGAAAAATTATAAATTTCGAACTAATTTATTTACATCATCCGTCTGCAACTGCTCACGCATCTTTAAAAACTGTTTTTCGTCTAAATTATAAAGTTTTAGAGAAAGCAGTTTTTTGATGTCATCTTCAGGAAAGCGATATTTAATAATTTGAGCAGGTACACCACCTACAACAGCATAAGGTGGTACGTCTTTAGTCACCACAGCACCTGTGGCTACCACAGCGCCTTCGCCTAAAGTCACGCCTTGCATGATCATGGCACGAGAACCAATCCAACAGCCATCGCCAATCACGGTGTCGCCTGCGGGCACAAAACTACGTGTATCAAATGGAAAAGCTGAAATCCAATCGGTACGGTGTAATTGGTTGCCGCCCATCATAATGACGCACTCTGCGCCAAAACAGACAAAGTTGCCAATATAAAGCTGATCAATCGGTTTATCAGGGGTTGATGGTTTGTCATGTAAATAGCGCACCACACAACGCTCAAAACCTTGATCCCAATACGCCGAGTAGTAACTGTAATTGCCTTTGATATGAATGTTGGGGTTGCGAACGGTTTTAGAAATAAACTCAAACTCACACCAATGTTTTACGGGCGAATTAATTAACGGCTCAGACATAAACACTCAAGGCAAATAGCGAAGCCCAAAGTATAGCTTAAAAATTGGCAGCGCGTTTTTGACAAATTTATTTTATAGTGCTGCAAGGTCATAATTAAATCAGGCAACAGCATGTCTATTCCTCAAGAATTTCAAGAAACAAGACCCACCGAAATTGCGCGTTTAATTGCTGAATATCCTTTGGCATGTATTGTGGCACACACCACATCAGGTCTTATTGCTACACATTTGCCGATGTTATTAAAAGATCAAACTTGCTTGGTGGGGCATATGGCGTGTGCCAACGAGTTGTTTACTCAAGTCAAGGCAGGGCAAGAGGTATTGTGTATTTTTAAAGGAGAAGATGCTTATATCTCTGCCAATGATTATCCAAGTAAGCAAATTGATCATCAAAAAGTACCCACTTGGAATTATCAAGCGCTACATGTGCATGGCACAATTGAATTTTTTCATGATCAAAAAACTAAACTTGCTGCATTAGGTCAACTCACGCAACAACAAGAACGAAAAACCTATGGCAAAGCAGCTTGGAAAATGGCAGATGCACCACGTGATTATCTCTTGGCGCTGCTTGAGGATTTAGTGGTATTTAATATTCAGATCAGTGCCATACACGCAATTTCTAAACTCAGTCAGGATAAAACCGCATCAGATCAGGCAGGGGTACAATTGGCTTTACAGCAACGTGCTGAGTTAAAACTGGCAGAGTGTATGCAAAATACCCATAAAAAACCCCTCAAATGAGGGGCTAGATCAGTTTTACTGAAATTTAGAGATATTCAACACTCACGATTTCATATTCTACTTCACCTTGTGGCGTTACGATTTTGACATCATCGCCTTCGCTTTTGCCGAGCAAACCGCGTGCAATAGGTGAGTTGACAGAGATCTTATTGATCTTAAAGTCAGCTTCGTCATCACCTACGATTTTATAGGTCTTTTTCTCTTCTGTGTCTAAGTTTTCAATGGTCACAGTTACACCAAAAACCACACGACCATTTTGCTCAAGGTCTTTGACATCAATGACTTGGCAAGCGCCCAATTTACCTTCGATGTCTTGTACACGACCTTCACAGAAACCTTGCTGCTCACGCGCTGCATGGTATTCAGCATTTTCTTTTAAGTCGCCGTGTTCACGTGCTTCTGCAATTGCAGCAATAATACGAGGACGGTCAACTGTTTTAAGTTGATGTAATTCTTTCTCTAAGGCAATTTTGCCTTCAGGAGTCATAGGATAACGTATCATGTTGTCCCTCAAAAAGTGAAATCTATAAATGAAAAAAAGCCCGCCACCAAGAAGGTGGCGGGACTTCCTGGAAGCGAATTAACCTTGAGTTAAATCTTGTAGACGATAAACATCCATTGGTAATTTAATCGCTAAAGCTTGGCATACTGCTTCTGCACCATTCAAGGTTGTGGTGTTATACACTTTACCTTGAAGCGCTGAACGACGGATCGAGAATGAATCTTCTTGCGCTTTTTTGCCTTCAACCGTGTTAATCACAAGATGGATATCACCGTTTTTAATACGATCCACAATGTTTGGACGGCCTTCAGTCACTTTATTTACGCGTTCACATTCTAAACCAGCTTCGCTGATGACTTTAAATGTACCACCAGTTGCAAGAATCTTGAAGCCTAAGTCGATTAGTTGCTTCGCAATGCGTGCTGCACGTGGCTTGTCTGAGTCACGAACTGAGATAAATGCGTGTTTCACTTCACCAGCAGTTGGTAAACCTGGTAAACGTTCGTTAGCACCTAAAACTGCTTTATAGAATGCTTCACCAAAAGTTTTACCCACGCCCATCACTTCGCCTGTAGATTTCATCTCAGGGCCAAGGATTGGGTCAACGCCAGGGAACTTGTTGAATGGGAACACTGCTTCTTTTACAGAGAAGTGTTCAGGGATAATCTCTGAAGTAAAGCCTTGCGACACAAGAGATTGACCCGCCATACAACGTGCAGCTACTTTTGCTAAAGATTCACCGATACACTTAGACACGAATGGAACAGTACGTGATGCACGTGGGTTCACTTCTAAAATGTAAACGTCATCGCCTTTAACCGCAAACTGAACGTTCATCAAACCAATAACGCCAAGCTCTTTTGCCATAGCAACAGTTTGACGGCGCATTTCGTCCTGAACTTCTTTAGATAAAGAGTAAGGAGGAATAGAACATGCTGAGTCACCTGAGTGAATACCGGCTTGTTCGATGTGCTGCATAATGCCGCCAATCACAACGTCTTTACCGTCAGATACGCAGTCTACGTCAACTTCGATTGCATCATCTAGGAAACGGTCAAGAAGAACAGGCGCTTCGTTAGATGCTTGAACCGCATCACGTAAGTAGCGTTTTAATTCTTCGTCGTTGTAAACGATTTCCATCGCACGACCACCAAGTACGTATGATGGACGAACAACTAACGGATAACCTACTTTAGACGCTTCAGCCATACCTTCTTCAGCAGATTTTACGATGCTGTTGTTTGGTTGACGAAGTTGTAAACGTTGAATCATTTGTTGGAAACGTTCACGGTCTTCTGCACGGTCAATCGCATCAGGTGATGTACCAATGATTGGCGCACCAGCTTCTTCTAAAGCACGAGCCAATTTCAAAGGAGTTTGACCACCGTACTGAACGATAATGCCTTTAGGCTTCTCGATACGTACGATTTCAAGCACATCTTCTAGTGTAATTGGTTCGAAGTACAAACGATCTGATGTATCGTAATCTGTAGACACCGTTTCAGGGTTACAGTTCACCATGATGGTTTCGTAGCCGTCTTCACGCATAGCAAGGGCTGCATGTACACAGCAGTAATCGAATTCGATACCTTGACCAATACGGTTAGGACCGCCACCAATCACCATAATCTTGTCACGAGTCGATGGGTTCGCTTCACATTCTTCATCGTAAGTTGAGTACATGTAAGCTGTATCAGATTCGAATTCTGCAGCACATGTATCGACACGTTTGTAAACTGGCATTACGCCTAAGTTCCAACGGTGTTTACGGAATTGTTTTTGTGAAATGCCCATCAAGTCTGCAATACGAAGATCTGATAAACCTTTACGTTTAAATGCACGGATGTTGTCGGCATTTAAATCACCAAAACCTAAAGTTTTGATTTGGTTTTCAGTTTTGATGATGTCTTCGATTTGGATCAAGAACCATTTGTCGATATTTGTTGCAGCAAATACTTCGTCTAGGGTAAAACCATGACGGAATGCATCGCCTACAAACCAAATACGCTCAGGACCTGGAACTTTAAGCTCTTGTAAGATTTTCTCACGCGCGCCTTCAGTACCCACTTCAATTTTTTCGTCAAAGCCAGAAGCACCGACTTCTAAACCACGAAGTGCCTTTTGCATAGACTCTTGGAAGTTACGACCAATCGCCATCACTTCACCCACAGATTTCATCTGTGTGGTTAAAGTTGCATCCGCTTGTGGGAATTTCTCGAAGTTAAAGCGAGGAATCTTAGTTACAACATAGTCAATCGCTGGTTCAAATGATGCAGGTGTTGTACCGCCAGTGATGTCGTTTTTCAACTCATCAAGCGTGTAACCTACAGCCAATTTCGCCGCAATTTTAGCAATTGGGAAACCAGTTGCTTTAGATGCAAGTGCAGATGAACGAGAAACACGTGGGTTCATCTCGATCACAACCATACGGCCAGTTTTCGGACAAATACCGAACTGTACGTTTGAACCACCAGTTTCTACACCAATTTCACGAAGTACAGCTAAAGATGCATTACGTAAAAGTTGGAATTCTTTGTCTGTTAGGGTTTGTGCAGGAGCAACAGTGATTGAGTCACCAGTGTGCACGCCCATTGGGTCAAAGTTTTCAATGGTACATACAATGATACAGTTGTCGTTTTTATCACGAACAACTTCCATCTCGTATTCTTTCCAACCAATTAAAGATTCATCAATCAATAATTGTTTGGTTGGAGAAAGATCGAAACCACGTTCACAAATTTCAATGAATTCTTCACGGTTGTAAGCAATACCGCCGCCTGAACCACCCATCGTGAATGATGGACGAATGATCACAGGGAAACCAAAGCGTGCTTGAATTTCTAAAGCTTCTTCCATTGACTCTGCAATGTCAGCTTTTGGACATTCAAGACCAATTTTACGCATCGCTTGGTCAAAGAGTTTACGGTCTTCCGCTTTTTCAATTGCTTCTTTGGTCGCGCCAATCAATTCAACATTGTATTTTTCTAAAATGCCGTGCTCATCAAGGGCAAGGGCACAGTTCAATGCTGTTTGACCACCCATTGTTGGAAGAACTGCATCTGGGCGTTCTTTTTCAATGATCGCTGCAACAGTTTGCCACGTAATCGGTTCGATATACGTCGCATCTGCCATAGTCGGGTCGGTCATAATGGTCGCTGGGTTAGAGTTGACCAAAATAACACGGTAGCCTTCTTCACGAAGGGCTTTACATGCTTGCGCGCCTGAATAGTCAAACTCACATGCCTGACCAATCACAATTGGACCCGCACCTAGAATTAAGATGCTTTTAATGTCTGTACGTTTAGCCATGATGCTTCCTTAATTACTTCTTAGATGCTTCGATAAGTTCGATGAAATGATCGAACAATGGTGCGCAGTCATGAGGACCCGGGCTTGCTTCTGGGTGACCTTGGAAACTAAACGCAGGCTTGTCGGTACGATGAATCCCTTGAAGGGTTTGGTCGAACAGTGACTTGTGCGTCGCTTTAAGGTTAGCAGGTAAACTATCTGCATCCACTGCGAAGCCGTGGTTTTGTGAAGTAATCATCACTGTGCCAGTTTCGATGTTCTGTACAGGATGGTTAGCACCGTGGTGACCGTGAGGCATTTTCACGGTCTTAGCGCCACTTGCAAGCGCAAGAATTTGGTGACCCAAGCAAATACCAAATACAGGTACGTTACGAGCGTCTTCTACAATAGTTTTTACAGCTTCAATTGCGTAGTCACATGCAGCAGGATCGCCAGGGCCGTTTGATAAAAACACGCCATCTGGATTTAACGCTAGTACGTCAGCTGCAGGAGTTTGTGCAGGAACAACAATTAATTTACAACCGCGGTCTGCAAGCATACGTAAGATGTTGGTTTTGACACCGTAATCGTATGCAACAACATGGAATTTAAGTTCAGGTTGTTTAAAGCCTTGACCAAGTTCCCATGAACCTTCCGTCCATTCAAAACCAGTCGGATCACAGCACTCTTTTGCAAGGTCTAAACCGTTTAAGCCACCAAATGCACGTGCTTTTTCTAATGCTTGTTCTTCTGTGATATTTTCACCAGCTAAGATACAGCCGTTTTGCGCGCCTTTGTCACGTAAAATACGTGTTAAGCGTCGAGTGTCGATATCTGCAATGGCAACGACATTGTGCGCTTTTAAGTAATCACCTAGTGATTGCTCGGCACGGAAGTTGCTATGTAATAAAGGAAGGTCACGGATAATTAAACCGTTGGCCCATACTTTGTGAATGCGACCCGACTCAGCGTCTTCTTCATTACAACCTGTGTTACCGATATGCGGGTAAGTTAAAGTCACAAGTTGTTGCGCATAACTTGGGTCAGTCAAAATTTCTTGATAGCCAGTCATGGCAGTATTGAAAACGACTTCACCAGTCGTACTACCCGATGCACCAATAGACGTTCCTTTAAAGATCGTACCATCGGCAAGGGCTAAAATGGCGGGAGTGCTCAAACCAAAGCTCCTGAAATTTAGGCTGTAAAAAAGCGAGAAGACGAAAAAAAAGGAAGGTTATTTTTTAAACCTACCCTCCCTTGTCTGCTCGCTTGAACTTAACACGGCATTATACGCCCTAAACAGGCTAAAGTCTATTTTGTTTTAGCGCAATATGTAATATAAATGCCTTGCTTTTTACTCAAAAGTCTGTTTGTTGAACAAGCTTAAAAAAATGTAAGCATTTTAGAATTGTCTAACAAATCAAAACTTAAATTTTATCAATTTGGATTAAGCTCCACCCATCATAAACAAAAAACAGGAACAAAAAATGAACGATACAGCCAAAACCCCAACACCAAAAACAGTGCTGAAAGATACTGCTGAAAAGCTTGATCAAAAGCTGCAAGAGGGCAAAGAAAAAACCACGACCAAAGTTGAGCCAAGTGCCAATAAAGTCACTGCTAAAGCCACACAAGCAGAAGTTGAAACTCAAGCGGCATCAGCTCAACCATTAGAGCCTATAGCAGAAGAAGAAGTTGCAAAGCCTGCCACAGTGCAAGAGAAAATTGCTCAGCTTAAACAAGACCTATTACAGCGTTTGGAGGATCTTAAAGGTTTAAAAGGGGCTGACTTGTCTGAGATTAGCGCATTTGTAAAAGCTGAGTTTAATGCTGTGATTGAAGACTTATCTAAATTGGGTAAAGAGCTTAAACAAGATGTCAGTGAAATTTCACTTAAACATAAAGAGCAACTCACCGAAACTCTAAAGCGCTCTAAAGAACACACTTTAGAGGCTTTGAGTAAATCGTCAAAATCTGAAGCTAAAGATGACAGTAAGCCTCAAGCTTAAGCCATAAAAAAAGTGAGCGTTAAGCTCACTTTTTAAAATACATGTAACCAATCGCGCTTGTTGTGGAAATCGGCTTGTGCACCGCTATGTTGCATAGCATAAAGCTGTTGACCTTGCGTGGTCTGCATCACTGCAGTCAGACCAATAAAGAGATCTTGCCACTTGAGTTTATGTTTGAGCATAAATTCAGTTAAGTCCAAGCTCACATTTAAGCCATAATGCGTGCGCTTTAAGCTATTGAGCTCAATGTCTGTTGCAACTTGAGGAGGCATATCTTCAGGATAACGATATTCCTCAAATTGATAGGCTTGCCATGCTTCACTTGGGGATAGATTAATTTCGCGGTAATAATCTTCGCCTTTCACCCCAATAAAAATCTCATAGCAAGTGTCTTGCCAAAGATAATCTTGACGCACCAAACCTGCCACAGGCGTAGGCCAAATGATCCATTGATTTGGGTCACGTAACCAAAAACCCACATTTAAGGTGTATGGGCTTAAACTCTCAATGGCACCTACAATCGAAATTGCTTCAAAACGACGTTCAAAGGCGCAAAGTTCGTAACTTGCCATCTGTTAAAAATTAGTTCGACAAATGTGCATGACGCACAAGATTAGATAATTTTTGGTTTTGTTTTGGTGCTTTTTTATAAAGCAACACAATTTTACCAATGGTTTGTACAATTTGCGATTCAGTTGCTTGCGCAATTTCTTCAATTAATGCTGCACGTGCTTCACGATCTTCTGCAACAATTTTAACTTTGATCAGTTCATGGTCATTTAAAGCACGGTTTGTTTCTTCAATGACATTCTCAGTTAACCCTTGACCGCCAAGCATCACCACTGGATTGAGTGCGTGACCAATTTGACGTAAACGTTTGCGTTCCTGAATAGATAAAGCCGCCATGAAATATAACCTAATTTTAAAAACGGCTTAGTATAGCAAATTACACAATCAAACGCTGTAAAAACTGTATAAATAATCGATCTTGTTAATAGGAAAAATCAGCCAAATGGCGCGATTTAGATACACTTGTCTACTGCAAAAAGCGTGTTTTTCACGTACAATGAAAGATTAGAAGTTTTTTGTATTTAGAGAGTTATGGCGACGCGCATTACCAACCAAAAATTATCGAAAAGTAGTCGTGATTGGATGCGAGAGCATCTTGATGATCCTTTTGTCAAACGAGCACAAAAGGAAGGTTATCGTGCACGCGCAGCGTATAAACTTCTTGAAATTCAAGAAAAATATAAAATGATCAAGCCGGGTATGATCGTGGTTGATCTAGGCGCGGCGCCGGGTAGTTGGTCACAAATTGCGGGCAAATTAGTAGGCGATAAGGGTTTATTAATTGCCTCTGATATTTTACCGATGGATGCACTGCCTGATGTGACCTTCTTACAAGGTGATTTCCGTGAAGAAGAAGTATTTGAAAAATTGTTAGAAATTTTAGATGGTCGTACTGTAGACGTTGTAATTTCTGATATGGCCCCCAATACATCAGGAAACAAGGCTGTTGATCAACCCCGTCAAATTTATTTATGCGAATTAGCACTCGACTTTGCCACCAAAGTACTTGGTCCTAAGGGACAATTCTTGGTTAAAGTGTTCCAAGGCTCAGGTTTTGATGAGTTCCGTAAACAAGTTGTCGATAACTTTGATGTATTAAAGACGGCAAAACCTGCGGCATCACGCGCACGCTCAAAAGAAGTTTTCTTGTTGGGTCAAGGGCGTAAGAAAGCGTTTAAATAAACAAAGTCTACTTGCCAAGCCGTTAAAAATTGTGCATTTTGTACTTTTTTAACTTTGACAGCTGATCTTCAGCGAAACCTTTAGGATCACACCCGCTTCGGGCATGATCAAATTAGATTGATATGGGAATAAAGCTTTGAGCGATCTCTTCAAGAATGCCGTATTGTGGCTGGTGATACTTGGCGTACTGATTCTGATTTTTAGTAATATCAGTAGCAGTGACAAGCCGACAGCGATGAACTATTCAGAGTTTGTTGCTGCGGTGGATGCTGGCCAAATTAAGCAAGTGACAATTGATGGCGAAAGAATTAGTGGCGAAAAGACCAATGGTACTCAGTTTGAGAGTATTCGCCCAGCGGTCCAAGACCCTGAACTGATGCCAAGCCTGATTGAGAAAAACGTGATTGTTGAAGGTACTGCGCCTGCACGTCAAGGTTTATTGATGCAACTTCTCATTGCAAGTTTCCCTGTACTTTTAATCATTTTGTTATTCATGTTCTTTATGCGCAACATGGGTGGTGGTGCAGGTGGTAAAAACGGCCCAATGAGTTTTGGTAAATCTAAAGCAAAAATGCTGACCGAAGACCAAATCAAAGTAACATTTACCGATGTGGCTGGTTGTGATGAAGCCAAACAAGAAGTGGTTGAAATTGTTGATTTCTTAAAAGACCCTTCAAAATTTAAGCGTTTAGGTGCGACGATTCCAAAAGGCGTACTGATGGTTGGTCCTCCAGGTACAGGTAAAACTTTACTGGCTAAAGCGATTGCTGGCGAAGCCAAAGTGCCGTTTTTTAGTATTTCAGGTTCTGACTTCGTCGAGATGTTTGTCGGCGTGGGTGCATCTCGTGTACGTGACATGTTTGAACAAGCCAAACGCCATGCGCCATGTATTATCTTTATTGATGAGATTGATGCTGTTGGTCGTCACCGTGGTTCAGGTACAGGTGGTGGTAACGATGAACGTGAGCAAACTTTAAACCAAATGCTGGTTGAAATGGATGGCTTTGAAGGCAATGAAGGTATTATTGTCATTGCTGCCACTAACCGTGCTGATGTATTGGATAAAGCTTTATTACGTCCTGGTCGTTTTGACCGTCAAGTGATGGTGGGTTTACCCGACATTAAAGGTCGTGAGCAAATCTTAAATGTACATTTAAGAAAGTTACCTTCTACAACAGGTGTAGATGTTAAAGTTCTTGCACGTGGTACACCGGGCTTCTCAGGTGCACAATTAGCCAACCTTGTAAACGAAGCTGCATTATTTGCTGCACGTCGTAACAAGAACACCGTTGATATGCATGACTTTGAAGATGCTAAAGACAAGCTATACATGGGTCCTGAGCGTAAATCGATGGTGATTCGTGAAGAAGAACGTCGTGCTACAGCTTACCATGAAGCAGGTCATGCCATTGTGGCTGAAATTTTGCCGGGCACTGACCCTGTACATAAAGTGACAATCATGCCGCGCGGTTGGGCATTGGGTGTGACTTGGCAGTTGCCAGAGCATGACCAAACCAGTCACTACAAAGACAAAATGTTAAATGAACTTTCAATTTTATTTGGCGGTCGTATTGCTGAAGAAGTGTTCATTAACCAAATGTCGACGGGTGCTTCAAATGACTTTGAACGTGCAACCAAAATGGCACGTGCGATGGTCACCAAATATGGTATGTCGGACAAGATGGGTGTAATGGTCTATGAAGATGATTCACAACAATCATTTATGGGCAGTTTAGGCAGTCGCACCATTTCTGAAGCGACTCAGCTTGAAATTGACCGTGAAATCCGTCGCATTTTGGATGACCAATATAAAGTTGCACGCGATATTTTAGAAAACAATAAAGATATCGCGCATGCAATGGTGAAAGCATTACTTGAATGGGAAACCATTGATCGTGATCAAATTCGTGACATTATGGAAGGCCGTGAGCCACAGCCACCAAAGGTGTATGTTGCGGAGAATCCAGTGCTCGATGTAACGCCAACAGAGGCGCCAACGACACCACCGCCATTGCCAAGTGCAAATAGCTAAGAAAAAGAGCCTCAATTGAGGCTCTTTTTTTATATCTCACTGTTAGAATAAGGCGCTGAAAATAAGGAGAGCGCTATGCAATTAATGCCTTTACCACAACGTACATGGACCTTTGGTGATTTGACATTAGACTTGTCGCAACCACAGGTGATGGGGATTTTGAACGTTACCCCAGACTCATTTAGTGATGGTGGTCAGCATCATGCTCAAGCAGCAGCTGTACAACGTGCTTTGCAGATGATTGAAGAGGGTGCAACAGTCATTGATATTGGTGGCGAGTCTACGCGTCCTGGCGCAAGTGTGGTGGAGTTGCAAGAAGAGATTGACCGCGTCGTACCTGTGGTTGAAGCTTTGGCGCAATATCCTGTGGTGTTATCAATTGATACTTCACAACCTCAAGTGATTCAAGCTGCTGTGCAAGCAGGTGCACATATTTGGAATGATGTACGTGCTTTAACGCGCCCACAAGCGTTACAAACTGCTGCTGCTTTAAATATCCCTGTCATTATTATGCATATGCGTGGTGAACCGACCACTATGAATGATTTGGCGCACTATAACAACGTGACTGAAGATGTAATACAAGAATTACAGCAGCGTATTGATGTGGCTTTGGCTGCAGGGATATTGCCACACAACATTATGATTGACCCAGGCTTTGGTTTTGCTAAAGATGCCGAACACAATTTTAAACTACTCAATGAATTATATCGTTTAAATGCTTTGGGGTATCCAATGTTGTCGGGCTTATCGCGTAAACGTTTTATTGGTGAAGCTTTAGGAGGGGTAGACGCCAAGCAGCGAGTTGTTGGTTCAGTGGCAGGGCATTTGCTTAGTGTGCAACAAGGCGCATCGTTAGTACGTGCCCATGATGTACGTGCCACAGTAGACGCACTTAAAGTTTGGCAACGTATGATGCAGATTTGTTGATTAGGTCAAATTATGTTATACAAGCTCGCTTTAGAGTATTGAGTGTATAGAGTACTGTATGTTTACAGATTTACTTCTCCCCATGTTTGATGATGAATATTATCCAGATATCCTTGTTGCTGAAGTGAAGCAATTGGTTGAACAGTTTGGCAAGAAAATTGCCAAAGGTAATTTGTCTGAAACTGAAGTGTATGCTTTGGCACAGTTGACTGTGGTGGAATTAAATAAAATGAAACCCCAGTTTGAGGATTTGGATTCAAGCTTAGATGATACAGCCGCAGATTATATTGCCGAAGCCATGATGATGGTGGCGCAAGATCACGGTTATATGGATCTTGAGATGGAAGAGCTGGTGTCTAATCGCGAATGGTAGTCTAGCGATTGCCCTGTGATGAACAGGGCTTTTTTATAGGCATAAAAAAACCAGCTTATCGCTGGGTTCTTTATTTACACCATCTTCAGTAGAAGAAGAATGGTGCCCGAGGCCAGACTCGAACTGGCACGCTTTGTGGGCGGGGGATTTTAAATCCCCTGTGTCTACCGATTTCACCACTCGGGCTTTTTTCGTTCAATTTTTTTGCAAGAATTTTTCAACTCTTAGCGCACCATTTTAATGAACGACTTTAAAATGGTGCCCGAGGCCAGACTCGAACTGGCACGCTTTGTGGGCGGGGGATTTTAAATCCCCTGTGTCTACCGATTTCACCACTCGGGCATGAGCGCCATATTAAAGAACTATTTTTTATATGGCAAGCGTTGTTTGAGTTATTTGCTATATTTTTAAGCAAATCATGTGTTTGTGTTTAATAAAAGCACGATTTTAGCTTACATTAAGCTATCTAAGTACTTTTCAATGTCGATGTGTTTATATTTTTTGCACAACTCATGCTCGTATTTATACAGCTCTAAATGCAAGCTCAAATAATATTGCATTTGCAAACTTTGTAATTTGGCTTGTTGAGAGCCTTTTTTGAGCAAGCGATAACGCCATTTGGCCAATAGGGTCTGTTTATAACTCCAAAAGCTGGCGCGACGAATCTGCTGCAAAATATAGTACTCTTGGCTTGTGGTGTGTTCACGAAACAAGTTTTCTTTATAGATCCGCACAAAACCAAAACTTATGGCAAAGAACAATAAGAGATACAGCATGAGCATGCTATCGAGATACAACATATTGAGTGCTTGTAACAGCACCAATACCGTTAATTTAATTGGTGCATGTTTTTGTTGCTGATAAAACGAATGCGAGCTGTGTTTGGCTTGCTTTAAAATTAAAGGCACATACAGCATAAACAACAGCATCAGACTTAAGCTTGCTAAATGCGCGGCTTGTAGTACATAGCCTAAGTTGCTGATATAGGTTTTAACTAAAATATAAAAGGGGATAAAAATGAGTGCACCGAGCAACCAAGGAATCAGTTCCTTAAGCTCATCTAACATGCCTTTGGTTTTAATTGCGCTATAGAGGAGAAATTGAGCACGGAATGCTTGAGGGTGTTTTTTTTGCAGTTCTTGTAAATAATGCAAAGGGTTGGGGGTAGACCGCATAGTGTCCAACTAACAAAAAATAAGAACTAATATAATCGAGTTTATAAATTTTAGGCATAAAAAAACCAGCTTATCGCTGGGTTCTTTATTTACACCATCTTCAGTAGTAGAAGAATGGTGCCCGAGGCCAGACTCGAACTGGCACGCTTTGTGGGCGGGGGATTTTAAATCCCCTGTGTCTACCGATTTCACCACTCGGGCTTAACAAGATTGGAGGCGGAGGTCGGAATCGAACCGGCGTACACGGAGTTGCAGTCCGCTGCATGACCACTCTGCCACCCCGCCACGTCTTGTTGATGCGTATATTAGCAACTCTGAAAAAAAACGCAATAGGGGATATTGCACGAATGCTTATAAAACGTACATATAACGAAAAAAACTGAAAAATATCATGTATTATGTGCAAAATTGATTCATATCAACACTTGGGAGAAGTGCCGTGGCATTAGTTTTAGACGGTCGTGCATTAGCGAAGCAAATTGAAGCTGACTTGTTAACACGCGTAGAAGCGTTAAAAGCAAAATCAGGTCGTACGCCAATCCTTGCCACTATTTTAGTGGGTGACGATGGCGCATCTGCCACTTATGTACGTATGAAAGGCAATGCATGTCGCCGCGTGGGTATGGATTCTTTGAAAGTTGAACTTCCAAAGGAAACCACCACGGAACAATTATTGGCTGAAATTGAAAAATTAAATGCCAATCCAGATGTTCACGGCATTTTGTTACAACATCCAGTGCCAGCGCAAATTGATGAACGTGCGTGTTTTGATGCAATTTCATTGGCAAAAGACGTAGATGGCGTAACGTGCTTAGGTTATGGTCGTATGGCCATGGGTGAAGCGGCTTATGGTTCAGCAACTCCGGCTGGCATTATGACTATCTTAAAAGAAAACAACATTGAAATTGCAGGCAAACATGCTGTTGTGGTCGGTCGTTCTGCAATTTTGGGTAAACCAATGGCGGCAATGCTGCTTGAAGCCAATGCAACAGTGACCATTTGCCACTCACGTACTCAAGATTTAGCAAGCTTTGTTAAACAAGCCGATATTATTGTGGGTGCAGTAGGTAAAGCTGAATTAATTCAAAAAGATTGGATTAAGCAAGGTGCAGTTGTGGTTGATGCTGGTTTCCATCCACGTGATGGTGGTGGTGTAGGTGATATTCAATTACAAGGTATTGAAGATATTGCCTCTGCTTATACTCCAGTGCCAGGTGGTGTTGGTCCAATGACCATTACAACTTTGATTCGTCAAACTGTAGAAGCCGCTGAAAAAGCTTTAGGTTAAAAGTTAAATCGTCATCACCTAGTTTTAGTGTTGTGACGATCAATGACATTGACCGATTGGTTGCTTTTGTTACGGCAAAAGCAGCCAAAATGACGATCATGAGTAAAATCTATTTATCTTTAAATTTTTCCTCCCCGCAGTACATTGTCACCGATTTGGTAGTCTATCCGATGTGATGGATAGCGTTTCATCCAGATATTTTTGTATCAAGGCTTTTTCCATGAGCTGTACTTTGCAATTTCCTCAAGCCCCAAAAAATCTGCTTCAAGCCTTGCATGCCGTGATTCCACAGTGTCAGTTGCAAGCCCAACAATTGCCCAACACCCCCATCTCGTTATGGCTGATTCCACCGGTATTTCCAACAGACAAACTTGATGATGATGTGATTCGACGGATTTGGAACGATACACCATATTGGATTTTTTGTTGGGCCTCTGGTTTGGCGATGGCACAGTGGTTATTGACAGAGCCACAGCATGTTAAAGAAAAAGTGGTACTTGATTTTGGTGCAGGTTCAGGAGTGGTTGCAATTGCTGCAAAAATGGCAGGTGCAAAACGGGTGATTTGTTGTGATATTGACCCTATCAGTTTAGGTGCCTGCCGCGCCAATGCAGCGCTGAATGGGGTTGAACTTGAGTATTTAGCGGATTTATATCAGGCCGAGCAAGTGGATGTGTTGCTGGCCGCTGATGTGCTGTATGACCAATCTAACCGTTTTTTCTTAGATGAATTTTTAAAATTTGCACCCGAAGTATGGGTTGCAGACAGCCGTGTAAAGAATTTTAGCCATCTGCAATATCAAAAGCTCGATGAACGTAGCGCCACCACATGGCCAGATTTAGATGAATCACCTGAGTTTCGCAACGTCAGCTTTTATAAGACCTTGTAAGCGTCTTTAGCGCGTACAGCTATAACGTACCACGTGCAAGGTGCTTGGACGCGCTTCTAGCGCCTGTCGGGTGGCATAGTCTTGATCACTGTGTAAGTCTTTGGTGTTACTCAAACCAAAAGTGGTGCGTGTGTTGCCAATTTGACGACCATAGCTGTCATTTTGGTTTTGAGGATTGGCAATTTCTTGAATACTCAGGACTTTGATTTGGTATTGTTGCTTATGACCGAGCACTTTTTGGCATGCTGCTTGTAGTTTATTGGCATCTAATTGCTGATTTTGACGCCCTGCTAGGGTATAAGTCAATGTCGCAGTGTGATCGGTTTGAGATTCAATTTCATAACCTGTCGAGCCATTATAGTTTTGCGGTATGCTCTGACAAGCACCAAGCGTCAGTACGCCAGTCACTGCTAAAAATTTATAAATATTGTGCATATATTATTCCATATTCAATCATTATTGGGCCATTGCATCATAAAGAAAAAGCGCCATAAGGTGGCGCTTTTTTGCATGTGATTGAGAAATATCAGTTGTCGGTAATCATGGAATGCTTTTTGGTGTCTTTCATAAAAATATAAGTCACGAGTGAAATACCAATCATAAAGGTAATGTAGTAGAAGAAATAATGCTCGTATCCGGCATTTTTAAAGCTCAGGGCAATCAGTTCTGCCGTACCCCCAAATAAGGTATTGGCAATGGCATAGGGTAATGCCACCCCAAGAGCACGAATATGTGCCGGGAATAATTCAGCCTTAACTACAGCATTAATGGCGGTATAGCCTGAAACAATCAACATACCACTCATACACAACATAAATGCAGTAAATACACTTGAGGTATTGGCAAGTCCATTAAAAATAGGAATGGTAAAGGCCACACCGAGTACCCCAAAGGCAATCATAATCGGTTTACGACCAATACGGTCGGACAATGCACCAATCACGGGTTGAATCAGCATAAAAATAAAAATTGCTGCCGTGGTGATCTCAGTTGCTGTGGTTTTTTCAAAGCCTGAAGTATTGACTAAGTATTTTTGTAAATAGGTGGTAAAGGTATTAAAAGCAAGAGTACCACCTGCGGTCAATGAAATCACCGTAAATGCCGCTTTAGGATGTTTGGTAAATAATTCGAGCGCACTTGATTTTGGGCCACCCTCAGCGGCTTGTTTTTGTGCCTGTTTAGAGGATTCACTTTCCACCAAACCACGACGAATCCAAAACACCACCACTGCCAATATCGCACCAATAAAAAATGGAATACGCCAACCCCAGTCACTTAAAGCAGCTTCGCTCATGGTACGTTGCAACACAATTAAGGTACATAGTGCTAAAAGCTGACCAGAAATTAAGGTCACATATTGAAAACTTGAAAAAAAGCCACGATGATTTTTACCTGCCATTTCACTTAAATATGTGGCACTCGAGCCGTATTCGCCCCCAACACTTAAACCTTGTAATAAACGCGCCAACAATAAAATGGCAGGAGCAAGCATGCCAGCGCTGTCATAGGTTGGTGCACAGGCAATCATCAATGAGCCTAAACACATTAAAGACACTGAAAGTGACAAGCCCGCTTTTCGTCCTTTACGGTCGGCATAAATGCCCATGACCCAAGCCCCAATTGGACGCATTAAAAAGCCTAAAGCAAACACTGCAGCTGCTTGTAGTAATTTAACCGTGTCATCGCCTTCAGGGAAAAAACGTGGTGCAAAATATAAAGTGAAAGCGGCATACACATACCAGTCGTACCATTCAACTAAGTTGCCTGCAGAACCACCAATAATGGATTTGACCCGGGTTTTACGATCAATGGTAACGGGTGTTGAATCAGGCGTAGCTTGGCTCATAGATTATCCTTAATGATTAAAATCAATGGTCTATGCCCCTGATACGACCATTAATAAAGTTATTATGATGTGATGAAATTATTGTGCTGATGAAAAACAGGGCATCCGTTAAAAATGAGCTTAAACCTTAAATTAAAATCAATAAAATGATTAAAACTGAGTAAAAGTCCAAGTTTTATTGTCTTTATTAATGAAGTGGTATTGTTTTAGCGCAGCTGAGGATAGATCTTAAAGGTGTAGCTTTATTTTAGTGCGGCTATAAAAAAAGGCCGCTTACGCGACCTTTTTTTGAATTAAATGTGCAATTAAGCAGATTTAACCGCAGCAATCAATTCTGCTTGACGCGCTTTTAACGCTTCAGGCATACGATCACCTAATTTTTCAAACAATTCAGTGTGGCTTTCAAGTTCTTTGATCCATTGATCTTTGTCTTGAGAAGTTACAAGGTCAAACTGTTCTTTAGTGAAATCAGAACCAGTCCAGTTCAACTGTTCGTAAGTTGGAACTAAACCAATTGGCGTTTCAACAGCAGTTGCACGACCTTCACAACGGTCAATGATCCACTCAAGAACACGCATGTTTTGACCAAAACCTGGCCATACGAAGTTGCCTTCAGCATCACGACGGAACCAGTTCACGTTATAGATACCAGGAAGCTTGTTGCCAGCTGCAGCAGCTTTCGCGCCAACTTGCTCGCCCATTTCTAGCCAATGCGTGAAGTAATCTGCCATGTTGTAACCAGCAAATGGAAGCATTGCAAACGGGTCACGACGAACGATACCTTGTTGACCAACAGCAGCAGCAGTAGTTTCAGAGCCCATAGTCGCAGCTTTGTAAACACCATCAACCCAGTCAAACGCTTCTGAAATTAGAGGCACTGTGTCTGCACGGCGACCACCGAAGATGAACGCAGAAATTGGAACACCTGCTGGATTTTCCCAGTCAGCGTCAATTGACGGACATTGACCCGCAGCAACTGTGAAACGAGCGTTTGGATGCGCAGCTTTTTCTTCGCCAGTGTGTGGTTGACCTTTCCAGTTTGTAAGGTTAGCAGGTGCTTCTTTAGTAAGACCTTCCCACCAAACTTCACCGTTGTCAGATACTGCAACGTTGGTATAGATCACATCTTTTGTTAATGTCGCCATACAGTTCGGGTTGGTCTTGGTATTTGTACCAGGCGCTACACCGAAGAAACCAGCTTCTGGGTTGATTGCATATAAACGACCATCTTCACCTGGTTTGATCCAAGCAATATCGTCACCTACAGTTTCAATCTTCCAACCTTCGTAACCTGCTGGTGGAATCAACATTGCGAAGTTTGTTTTACCACACGCAGATGGGAATGCCGCTGCGATGTAGTGTTTTTCGCCTTGTGGGTTTGTTACGCCAAGGATCAGCATGTGTTCAGCTAACCAACCTTGCTCACGACCCATGTAAGATGCAATACGTAATGCTAGGCATTTTTTACCCAACAATGCGTTACCGCCATAACCTGAACCGTAAGACCAAATTTCACGCGTTTCTGGATAATGAACGATCCATTTGTCTGGGTTACAAGGCCAAGCAACGTCTTTTTGACCTTCTGCTAAAGGCGCGCCAACAGTGTGTACGCAAGGTACATAGTCACCGTCAGTACCTAAAACGTCATATACTGCTTTACCCATACGTGCCATTTTAGACATGCTCACAGCCACATAAGGAGAGTCAGTTAACTCAATACCAATATGCGCAATATGAGAACCTAAAGGACCCATAGAGAAAGGCACAACGTACAAAGTACGACCTTTCATTGAACCGTCAAATAAACCGTTAAGACGCGCACGCATTTCAGCTGGAGCTTCCCAGTTGTTGGTTGCGCCGGCATCTTCTTTGTTTTCTGAACAGATGTAAGTACGACCTTCAACACGAGCAACGTCAGAAGGGTCAGAGTTTGCAAGGTAAGAACCAGGGTGTGTTTCTTGGTTAAGTGCTTGCATGGTGCCGTTAGCGATCATCAAGTCGATATAACGTTGATACTCTTCTGGGCTACCGTCACACCATTCGATTTTTGCAGGTTTGGTTAATTGTGCAATTTCTTCTACCCATGCAATAAGCTTAGGGTGACGAACGAATGCTGGTGCGTTCACTTGGGTCATGGTGAGGCCTATCTCAAATATGTACAAAGTGTACAAAAATTACAGTTCGAATCTGTGCTAGCACACAAATTGAACTCAATATGAAAAAAAGTGGCGCTATTAAAGCACAAAATGGCGAAAAAAATAAGACTAAAGCATAGACCTGAAATATTTTGCATACGCAGGATTTATTCATTAATTGCTTTATAAAACAATTGCTTACAATTTTAAAGGCACTAATTAAGGTGAATTTTACTTTTTTATGCTTGGTATTTATTTATATTATTTTTTTAAAAAACAGTGATTTACAGTCATTTATTTAATCAATTTCATGATTGATTAAATAAATGATGCTGATTTAAATTTTACATAAAGCCACTTTTTTTTAAGGTTTAATTGCTTAAAAGTCAAGCAAAAATGGGTGGAAAAACCAATGCCAGATGCCAGCGTACCACTTTCGATCATCTATAATCCTAAGTCAGGCTTTCATGCCAACCAACAAGATGCCCTCTACAAACAGCTGATAAGCTTATGGTCAGAAGCTGGCTTTAACGTTCAAAGTTTTGCCATGAATCATGAGGTGGATTTTCACCAAATGATGGCACAGGTATTAAGCCGTCATCAAAGCATATCACATGGCGTAGTGGTTGCCGCAGGTGGAGATGGTACTTTAAATGCAGTGGCGTCTTATCTGATTCATACCTCCATTCCGATGGGTATTTTGCCTTTAGGCACCTTTAATTATGTAGCGCGTGTGTTAAATATCCCTTTAGATTTAATGGAAGCAGCCCATGTGATTGCCCAAGGTCACATGAGTCAAGTGCATGTGGCGCGAGTGAACCAACATATCTATTTAAATAATGCAAGCTTGGGTCTATATCCCTTATTTATTCAGGCTCTACGGAATAAGTGGTGGAAAGCTTAATCACTTTCCACTGGCAAATATTCATCATTTGAGTTGAAAGCATATT
>NZ_CANQLZ010000019.1 GCF_947624825.1 uncultured Acinetobacter sp. | reverse complement strand
AGGAGAAAATCTAAACTCAGCATTGTATCATTATAAAACGTGCTTGTTTGGCTTAAAAAACACAATCGATTAAAATTCCCAAGTCCATTTGCAAAATAAATCTAAGCTGCTGCGGCTTTTTAATCTTTTACTATTGCTGAGCAAGCACAGCAAATTTCAGGGTACACTCAAACCATAACAATAACCAAATGACTCAAGGAGCGCATATGTCGCTGGTCAATTCATCTTTGTTTCGTCCATTAGATTTAGGTTTTACCACTTTAAAAAATCGTGTGGTGATGGGTTCTATGCACACCGGTTTAGAAGACCGTTTTTATAACTACCCTAAATTAGCCGCTTATTTTGCCGAACGCGCCAAAGGTGGTGTGGGCTTAATGATTACCGGTGGAATTTCGCCCAATCGGCAGGGTTGGTTGTTGCCCATGGGGGGCACATTAAATTATCGCGCTGATGTGATTGCCCACCGTTTGGTCACCCGTGCTGTACATCAACATGGCGGCAAAATTCTATTGCAGATTTTGCATGCCGGACGTTATGGTTATCAGCCTTTTGTGGTGTCGGCGAGTCGGATTAAATCGCCCATTTCACCGTTTAAACCACGTGAGATGAGCCACCAAAATATTTTAGCCACCATTAATGACTATGCCCGCACTGCCGAATTGGCTCAACAAGCCGGTTATGATGGGGTGGAAATTATGGGTTCAGAAGGCTATTTGATTAACCAATTTTTAAGCCGGCATGTGAATTTGCGTAAAGACCGTTGGGGTGGCAGCTTAACCAATCGCATGCGTTTGGCAGTTGAGATTGTTCAAGCCATTCGTGAGCGTGTGGGTGATCAATTTATTTTATGTTTTCGCCTGTCATTACTAGATTTAGTTGAAGGTGGCAATCGTATGGATGAGGTGATTTTAATTGCCCAAGCCTTAGAAAAAGCCGGTATTCATATTTTAAATACAGGGATTGGTTGGCATGAGGCGCGTATTCCGACTATTGTCAGCTCTGTGCCACGTGCCGCTTTTGTCGATTACACCGCCGAAGTAAAACAACATGTAAGCATTGCGGTTATGGCATCTAATCGGATCAATATGCCTGAAACTGCCGCAAGTATTTTAGATCAAGGGCAAGCCGATTTAATTCAAATGGCGCGTCCTTTTCTAGCCGACCCAGAATGGGTCAATAAAGCCCAAAGCGGGCGTAGTGATGAAATTAATACCTGTATTGCGTGTAACCAAGCTTGCCTTGATCATACCTTTAAAAATCAACGTGCTACGTGTTTGGTCAATCCGCAAGCCTGTTATGAAACCGAACTGCGCTATTTACCCACTAAAACAATTAAGAACATTGCCGTGGTGGGTGCAGGTGTGGCAGGTTTGTCAGCCGCTACAGTCGCAGCAGGTCGTGGGCATCAGGTCACATTGTTTGAAGCCCAAAGCCACATTGGTGGGCAATTTAATTTAGCCAAAGTCATTCCTGGTAAAGAGGAGTTTTATGAAACCTTACGTTATTTTGAGGTACAACTTCAAAAGCTGCGGGTAGATTTACAACTCAATACCCAAGTGAGTGCTGAAATCTTGGCGCAATATGCGTTTGACGACGTGATTATTGCCACAGGTGTTGTGCCACGCAGTTTAAAACTACAAGGTGCAGATTCACCCAAAGTTTTATCCTATAGCGATGTATTAAAGGGAGCTCATGTTGGTCAGCGTGTGGCTGTGATTGGGGCAGGGGGCATTGGTTTTGATGTAGCAGAATTTTTATTAAAATCAGCGCATCAATCCGTTGCAGAGTGGAAAAAACAATGGGGTGTAGACCCGACAAGCAATTATCAAACAGCAGGCGGTTTGGTTATTGCCAAAACACCTGAGCCTAAGCGGGAGATTTATTTGTTACAACGCAAAACCACTCCCATGGGTGCAGGTTTAGGTAAAACCAGTGGTTGGGTGCACCGCGCAGAATTAAAAAAACATGGTGTGCGCATGTTAAGTGGTGTGCAATATCAAGCGGTCACCGAAGAAGGTTTATGGATTGAGTTTGCAGGGCAGAGCCAACTATTACGTGTAGATCATATTGTGGTGTGTGCAGGGCAAGAATCTGTAACCGATTTAATGCCGCAACTGCCTTTAAAAGGTCAAACCCATTATCACTTAATTGGTGGAGCCAAGCTTGCCGCTGAACTTGATGCCAAGCGTGCGATTCGTGATGGGGCAGAATTAGCAGCAAAACTTTAAGATTTGATGAAAACTTGTGCATTTAATTCAATTTATTGTATTTTTGCTTGCATGAGTGAAAGCTTGGCCGTAATATACACCGCATGGAAGCGTGGCAGAGCGGTTTAATGCACCGGTCTTGAAAACCGACGAGGGCTTATACCCCTCCGTGAGTTCGAATCTCACCGCTTCCGCCAAATTCAAAAAACCCCTGATTTTTAATCAGGGGTTTTTTTATTGCCTTTATTTTAATGTAAGAAAAAATTTAATTTTGAGTGCACCAAATTAAATAAGACTAAAATAATAAAAAAGAGGGCTAAGAAATGAACATACTTCTTGATTTAATCAAACAAAATAAAAAGATTGATAGTAAGGAAGGAGAACTCGGATATATACAAAAGATTCGACATCAGATTCAACAACAACCCATATCCGATATTGTAGATCAGCAAGGTAATCAATACATTGACTTAGTTTTAGAGGGCGGTACAGTTTGGGGAATTGCATTAATTGGCTATACCTACACGCTTGAAAAAGCAGGTATTCGATTTTTAAACTTGGCAGGAACATCTGCAGGCGCAATTAATGCGACGATACTCGCAGCCTTAGGTACATCATCTGAGCCAAAAAGCGAGAAATTGATTGAAATTTTTTCTGAAATGGATTTTAACAGCTTTATCGATGGCGGAAAAACGGCTCAAAATTTACTGAATGATATCAAAGAAAAAGATAATGTATGGACTGCAATTTTTCCCAAACTGCTTTGGTTAGGAATACGAGGAAAATTTCGTGGCAGCAAACTTGGCATCAATCCAGGGGATGTTTTTGAAGAGTGGCTCGAGAAAACCCTAGAAAAATATCACATAAAAAACACAGCGGATCTATTTCAAAAATTCAAGAATGAAAATTTAAGTATTCGAAAGGATGTACAGCGTACAGGGGCAGATAAAACTAGATTTAATAATAATTTTAAAGTCAATCATTTAGCGATTGTTGCCGCGGATATCACCACAGAAAGCAAAATTATATTTCCAGAAATGGGGTATTTATATTGGGATGAGCCGTTAAAAACCCATCCTAAAAAGTACGTACGTGCATCAATGTCAATTCCATTAATTTTTGAACCCGTACGAATAGAAAAATTACCTCAGAATCGGCAAGAGTATTGGCGTACATTGACGGGTTACCAAGGCCCAGTGCCCGAAATAGCTTATCTTGTAGATGGGGGAGTTATTTCTAATTTCCCAATCGATGTTTTTCATGCCAATGATGTGATTCCGCTATGTCCGACCTTTGGCGTAAAGTTAGGTATTGATAGAAAACAGGCATTAAAGATTAAAGATATACTGGATTTTGGAGGAGCATTGCTATATACAGTCACCAATAATAGTGATTACAGCTTTTTATTTCACAATGAAGACTACAGTAAATTAATTGCTTATATTGATACATCGATACCTTATAAAGCAAAAGAGCTAGATAAAAAAGGCACTTTTTGGCAAAAAATCCTGGCTAAATTTAAGCAGCCTGAGAGTGAGATATTTAGTTCTTTAGATTTTAATATGTCGAATCCCAAAAAAGCGGCACTTTTTGCTTTAGGTACAGAAGCTGCCTATGAGTTTATTTGCGGGAATGATTCTTATCATAAAACTTTAGATAAAGAAAAATTACCTCCCGATGCAATTTGTCCATTCGATTGGGAGGAATATAAGAAATTGCGAGAAAAATTGATTGTTACTGATACAGATTTATATAAGAAGAAAAAAGAACAACGTAGATTAAAATCTTTATTTCCTTAATTGAAAGGTTTGGTAAGTATTTTAAAAAGGATGATTTTTCGTAAGTTAGGCTAAGGACAATAGAAATCAAATAGTCACTGCGTATCACAAAGCGTTATCATAATTGCAATACATGCATTGGATTGCCTTATGAAAATGATTGCCGATGAGAATTTGGCCTTTACCGATTATTTCTTTGCTGAATTTGGCGAGATTCACCATAAAGCAGGACGTACTTTAACTGCGCATGATTTGTCTGATGCCGATGCACTTTTGGTGCGCTCGGTCACGCAAGTCAATGCAGCACTGTTAAAAGACAGCAGCGTGAAATTTGTGGGCAGTGCCACTATTGGTACCGATCATTTAGATCTTCAAGCTTTAGAGGCTCACAAAATTTCATGGTCGAATGCTGCAGGTTGCAATGCACAAGCTGTAGCAGAATACGTGATTACTGCTTTATTACATGTGCAACCTGAACTGTTACATGCTGAAGATCGCTTTACCTTAGGGGTGATTGGTTTAGGTAATGTCGGTTCACGCTTAGTGAAAATGGCGCAACTGTTAGGTTGGCGCGTCATCGGCTATGACCCATTGGTGAAATTAAACGGCGTTGAACAGGTTAGTTTTGAAACCTTGTTGACTTCCTCACAGGCGATCTCTATTCATGTACCTTTAACCAAAGCAGGTTCTTATCCGACTTATCATTTAATCAATGCGCAAGCTTTAGCCCAAATGTCACCGCAAACAATTTTAATTAACTCGGCGCGTGGTCCTGTGGTGGCAGAAGCCGATTTAATTACAGATATTCAAAAAACAGGGCGTAAAGTGGTGCTTGATGTATTTGAACATGAACCTGAAATTACAGCCGAAGTCTTAGATTTAATCACTCTTGTCACCCCACATATTGCAGGCTATAGCCTAGAGGGCAAAGCACGCGGTACACAAATGATCTATGACGCCTTTTGTGCAAAGTTTGCTTTTGATGCCACAAAACGTTTTGAAAGCCAATTGCCTGTGTGTGAGGCCTATTTTCAAGGTCAAGATTTAAAAGCAGCTTTGGCGGCTCATTTAAGCCAAATTTATGATATTGCCCGTGACGATGCCAATTTACGCGCTTGTGTAAAGAATGGCAAAGTTGAACAACACGCTTTTGATTTTTTAAGAAAAACTTATCCGCTGCGCCGTGAGTGGGCAGCCCATGCAGGACCAATCGCATGAGCCTTGAATATCAACCTAGCTGTGAGTTAAGTGCTTTACGTGCCCGTGCCAACATGTATGCACAAATTCGTGAGTTTTTTGCCAAGCGCGAAGTGCTTGAAGTAGAAACACCGATTTTATCGCAAGCAGGGGTGACGGATGTTTATTTGGCATCGGTGCAAGCCACACGCCATATGCTGGGTAAAGCCGCGACGCATTATTTGCATACCTCACCTGAATTTGCCATGAAGCGTTTATTGGCCAGTGGCAGTGGGCCAATTTATCAAATTTGCAAAGTTTTTCGTGATGACGAACATGGACGTAAACATAACAGCGAATTTACTATGCTTGAGTGGTATCGTCCCGGTTTTACTTTAAAAGACTTGATGTTTGAAGTGACCGATTTACTCAATGTGGTGTTACAGCAACGCTTTGGTGAAGTGCGTCCCACAATTTTAAGTTATAAACATGCCTTTATGGATCGGTTGGATCTTGATCCTTTACAAGCCACCACCAAAGAATTGCAAGATGCTGCACGCCGTGTGGGTTTAAACTTAGATTTAGGTGATGATCGTTTAGGATATATCGACTTACTGTTTTCACATATGGTCGAGCCAAGTTTAGGTTTTGATACGCCGGTATTTTTAACTGATTTCCCGCCTGAATTGGCATCGCTTGCCAAAACCCGTACAGATGAAGACGGTGAATTGGTTGCCGCACGTTTTGAGTTATATATAAATGGTTTAGAATTAGCCAATGCGTATGACGAATTAATGGATGCCACAGTGCTACGCAGTCGTTTTGAAGCCGACAATCAAGAACGTGCCAAACTTGGCTTAAGCGTCATGCCGATAGATGAATATTTATTGGCTGCATTGCCCAATATGCCTGAATGCTCAGGTATTGCTTTAGGCTTAGATCGTTTACTGATGATTGCAACAGAAAAAATGCGTTTAAGTGATGTGATCAGCTTTCCTGCCGATCGCGCTTAAATAAAAAAGCACCCTTGGGTGCTTTTTTTTATTCTTGTATAGGTTGTGCCGCTTTTAATTCCGCTAGCGCCAAAATACGCTGTTCAATCAACATTTCGCCAATATCAGGGCCTTGAATATCTCGGGGTAAATCTTGCGCTTTAATACTGCGTACCACTTGCATAGCATCTAATAAGTATTGCGCTTGAGGATAAGCGCGATTTTCTAAGCCTAAACGACCACGCGCATCACACTCACAGGCTTGTACAAAGGCTTCGACTCGTTCAGGACGACGTAGCACGTCTAAGCGTTGTAATAAGCGCCATAAAGTGCCGGGCTTTAAGTTAAACGCCTGATGACACTTTAAATGTTCTTTACACACCGCTAAAGCCAACTGTTTGGTGTTGGTCGGGACTTTTAAACGCTCACAGACTTGGGTGACCGGTTGGATACCACGCTCTTCATGCATAATGTGCCGTGGTAGCTCAGCTGGTGGGGTAAGGGCTTTACCTAAATCATGTACCAATACGGCAAAACGTACATCGAGTGAATAATTGGCCTGACAGGCTTGTTGCAACGACATTAAGGTATGAATGCCACAATCAATTTCTGGATGATATTCAGGGCGTTGGGGAATACCAAACAATGCATCAATTTCAGGAAACAAGACTTGAAGTGCACCACAGCTGCGTAGCACCTCAAAATACACCTCGGCATTGGCTTCCATGAGCGCACGTGAAGTTTCTTTCCACACTCGTTCAGCACTCAATGCTTGGAGCTCGCCTGATTCTGCCAAGCGTTGCATCAATTGCAAGGTTTCAGGGGCAACCTTAAAACCTAAGTGATGATAACGTGCGGCAAAACGTGCAATACGTAATACCCTTAGCGGATCTTCGACAAAGGCGTCGGACACATGTCTTAATAGCCTAAGCTCTAGATCACGTTGCCCATGATATGGATCATACACCTGACCGTCTTGATCCATGGCCATGGCATTGATGGTTAAATCACGGCGGATCAGATCTTCTTCTAAACTGACGTTGGGGTCGGTATAGAATTCAAAGCCATGATAGCCTACGCCTGCCTTACGTTCGGTACGGGCAAGGGCATATTCTTCTTTTGTTTTAGGATGTAAAAAAACAGGAAAATCTTTGCCCACCGGCTCAAAACCGTCGGCAAGCATTTGTTGTGGTGTCGCACCAACAACCACATAATCTTTTTCGTGATAGGGATGACCGAGCAAATGATCTCGTACTGCACCGCCTACTAAATAAACTTGCATGAAAAAACCTCTATTCTTAAGGCAATCATGCAACAGAATAGAGGTTTTCTCAAGTCAAGAAACTGCCTTTTGAGGCATTTGTCTTATAGCGCGTCTTGCTCTGCTTGCTGAATTTCAGCCACAGTTAACGCCGTCATATTCACCACACGACGCGTGGTTGCAGTTGGCGTTAAAATATGTACAGGTTTTGCTGCGCCCAACAAAATAGGACCAATGGTCACGTTATTACCCGATGTCGCTTTGAGTAAGTTAAACGAGATATTGGCAGCATCAAGATTTGGCATAATCAATAAGTTTGCTGAACCTTTAAAACGTGAGTTCGGGAAAGCAAACTGACGGATATTTTCATCCAATGCTGCATCGGCATGCATTTCACCTTCCACTTCAAGCTCAGGTGCAATTTCTGTCAAAATATCAAATACTTTACGCATTTTTTGCGCGCTGGCATCATTTTGATCTGAACCAAAACTTGAATGAGAGACCAATGCCACACGTGGAGTAACACCAAAACGACGCACTTCTTCAGCCGCTAAAATGGTCATTTCAGCCAATTGTTCTGCTGTTGGGTTGCGGTTAATGTAGGTATCGGCAATAAATAAGTTGCGATCTTCAAGCATCAAGGCATTTAAGGTAAAGAAGGTATTGTGACCTTCTTTTAGACCAATGGTGTTTTTCACAAAGTCTAAATGAATGTCATAGCTTGAATAGGTACCACACAACATACCATCTGCTAAACCATGACGCACCAACATTGAAGCAATTAAAGTTGAACGACGACGTACTTCACGCTGTGCGTATTCAGGTGTTACGCCTTTACGCTGCATGATGCTGTAGTAATCATCGGCAAACTTTTGGTAGTCTGGATTATTTTCTTGATCCACGATGGTCACGTTCACGCCATTTTCCAAACGTAAGCCTAACTTTTTAATGTTGGCTTCAATCACCGCAGTACGACCCACCAAAATTGGTTTGGCTAAGTCTTCGTCTACGGCAATTTGCACAGCACGTAATACACGTAAATCTTCACCTTCAGCATAAGCAATGCGTTTTGGATCAGTTTTGGCTTGCGCAAAAATTGGCTTCATCATAAACGCTGAGTTATACACGAACTCAGATAAACGCTGACGATACACCGCAAAGTCTTGGATTGGACGCGTAGCGACACCTGAATCCATCGCAGCTTTAGCCACAGCAGGTGCAATTTCTAAAATCAAGCGTTGATCAAGTGGACGAGGAATTAAGTATTCACGACCAAAAGATGCCGATTTTTCACCATAAGAGGCTGCATCTGCTTCAATGTGTGCCATACGCGCAATCGCATGTACACAGGCAATTTTCATGTCTTCATTGATGGTGGTTGCACCCACATCTAAAGCACCACGGAAAATATACGGGAAGCACAGTGCATTGTTTACTTGGTTTGGATAGTCCGAGCGACCTGTAGCCATAATTACGTCATCACGGGCAGCGTGGGCGTGTTCTGGTAAAATCTCAGGATCTGGATTGGCAAGGGCAAAGATAATCGGATCTTTGGCCATTTGCTTAACCATGTCTTGGCTTAAAATGCCTGCGGCAGATAAACCTAAGAACATATCTGCACCTGCCATCACATCGGCAAGTTGTGTACCTTGAATATCTTGTACATAGCGTTTTTTCGATTCATCTAAACCGGTACGCTGTGTAGTGAGCAAACCGCGTGAGTCGGCCACAGTGATATTTTCTTTTTTCGCACCTAAAGCGCAAAGCAAGTCAAGGCAAGACAACGCAGCTGCACCGGCACCTGAAGCAACAATTTTGATTTCATCAATTTTTTTGCCGTTCAGCTGTAAGGCATTGAGTAATGCTGAACCGACAATAATAGATGTACCGTGTTGGTCATCATGGAACACCGGAATGTTCATGCGCTCGCGCAATTTTTGCTCGATATAGAAACACTCTGGCGCTTTAATGTCTTCTAAATTAATACCACCAAAGGTTGGCTCAAGTGCTGCCACAATCTCTACAATTTTGTCTGGATCATTTTCAGCAATTTCGATGTCAAAAACATCAACACCAGCAAATTTTTTAAATAAAACGCCTTTACCTTCCATCACAGGCTTAGACGCCAATGGACCAATATTACCCAAACCGAGTACCGCAGTACCGTTGGTGATGACAGCAACCAAGTTACCGCGGGCGGTATACAATGCAGCCTTTGATGGATCACGTTCAATCTCTAAACACGGTGCTGCAACGCCTGGAGAATACGCCAAAGCCAAGTCGTGTTGGTTGATCAGTTGTTTACTTGGAGTAACGCTGATTTTCCCCGGGGTTGGGAATTCATGATAGTACAAAGCTTGCTGTTTTAATGATTGATCGTCCATTTGAATCTCTTTTTACCTTAAAATTGCCGACCAGACGTGCTGGTGGTGTTTGACCAAATTTGATCGAATATAACATCAGTACTAGGCTTCTAATAGCTAAGATTGTTGAATTTGTAAGCAATCTTAGAGCTACTATGCCTCAATTAAGATTTAAATTGTATAAATGAGGTGGGTTAAATTTAAGTAATTATTTTTATAAATTTTTCTTATGCTTTTTAAAAGCAATGATGCAAAGTTCTACTGAGTATAAACAAGCCCAAATTCCTGCAATAGCAGGTTTAGACTAAAGTACTTGCCAAATTTAGCCTGTATGTTGGCTTAAAAAGCAATCTTGGCTCAATCTCGGTACACCTAGATCATGTGGATAAGATTAAGTCCTTAAGTACGGCTTAGAAAAATACAACACGGTTTATAAAAACATCAGCTTTGCTTAATTCAAAATAAGTCTTAACTAAGTTTAAGCTTTAGATGCCAAGAGAATGACGTTTTTAAAGCAATCGCAAGATTGAACACAAAAAAAGCAGCGTTATCGCTGCTTTTTAAGATTTAAATATTATGCATCAATAAAATGATAATTTAAGATCGAAAGTGCCACTACAGGTGCTGTTTCTGTACGTAAGACGCGACGCCCAATACACCAATTAACAAAGCCTTGGGTATTAGCAGCAGCAATTTCAGCCTCGCTTAAACCACCTTCAGGCCCAATCAATAAAGCCAAATTTGGTGTCGCTTGCGTTAGCACATTGGCTGCATCTTTATTGGGTGCGAGCACTAATTTGGTCGCAGGCAGTTCACTCTCAAGCCATTGTTCAAGTGGCAAAGGCGCTAAAATTTGTGGCACGATATTCAAACCACATTGCTCACACGCTGCAATTGCAACCCCTTGCCAATGGTCTAATTTCTTTTGATCGCGGTCATATTTTAAGCGCATTTCACAACGCTCAGAGGTCAGTAATTGAATTTGAGCAACCCCCAATTCTACTGCTTTTTGAATGGCATAATCCATACGATCGCCTTTACTCATTACTTGACCCAAAAGGGCAGTAAAAGCAGGTGTACGATTATCGGGGTTAAAACTGAGCACTTGAACACGAGCGGATTTTTTTGCCACTTCAATCAGCTCAACCTGATACTCGCCACCTTGACCATTAAACAAGGTGGCAGTTTCACCGACTTGGGCGCGGAGTACTTTACACCAATGATGAAACACGGTTTCGGTTAAATCGGCAGACGTGTCAACCGTTAACGTCGCTTCCATATAAAAACGTGGCATAAAATACTCACTTTAAAAACAATAAAATTAAGCCAAACCTAAATCTTGAACCAATTGACGGGTTGGATCAGTGGTGTTCATGGTGTAAAAATGCAAACTTGGCGCACCGCCTGCAATTAAGCGTTCACACAGTTTAACCACCACTTCATGACCAAAGGCTTTAATTGAAGCCGTGTCATCACCATAAGTAGCCAATTGCTTACGAATCCAACGTGGCACTTCAGCGCCTGTACCATCGGCAAAGCGAATCAAGTTGTTGGCATTGGTAATTGGCATGATGCCAGGCGCTACAGGAATATTCACCCCTTCTTTTTGAATGCGGTCTACAAAGTAGAAATACGCATCTGGATTAAAGAAAAATTGAGTGAGGGCTGCATTGGCACCGGCATTCGCTTTATCACAAAAACGTTGAATGTCTAAATCAAAGCTGTCTGCTTGTGGGTGCATTTCAGGATAAGCTGCCACTTCAATATGGAAATGATCACCTGAATGTTCACGGATAAAACGTACAAGATCAGTTGCATAAGGGAGTTCACCTAAGCCCACTTGACCTGAGGGTAAATCACCACGCAGTGCCACAATACGGTCAATGCCTTGAGATTTGTATAAATCCAATAGTTCAGCAATACGTGCTTTGCTGTCGCCAATACAAGACAGATGCGGGGCAACTGGTGTGCCTTTGCCATTAAAGTCAGCTAAGGTAGACAGCGTGCGTTCACGGGTTGAACCGCCTGCACCATAAGTCACAGAGAAAAACTCTGGATTGAGCAGTTGTAATTCTTGATGTACGGTTTTAAGTTTTTCTGCACCAGCATCAGTCTTGGTTGGGAAAAACTCAAAAGAAATAGGAATCTGTTTTGACATGCTTAAATCCTTTTTACTTATCAATAAATAAACCACAAACAAAAGCAGGCACGAGGCCTGCTTTTATCAATGCTTAGTATTTATAAGCATCAGATTTAAATGGACCTTCAACAGCTACACCTAAGTAGTCTGCTTGTTCTTGTGTTAATTGAGTTAACACGCCACCAAAACCTGCAACCATTGCCGCAGCAACTTCTTCGTCTAATTTCTTAGGAATCAGTTCTACACGGATTTTTGCAGCTTTTTCAGCTTCAGGAAGATCAGCAAATTTCTCAGCAAACAAGTGCATTTGACCTAACACTTGGTTAGCAAAAGAACCATCCATAATACGTGATGGGTGACCTGTTGCGTTACCAAGGTTTACCAAACGACCTTCAGATAAAAGGATCAGGTAGTTATTTTCGTCTTCTGAACGATAAACTTGGTGAACTTGAGGTTTCACTTCAACCCACTTGTAACCACGTAAGTAGTTGGTGTCGATTTCAGTATCAAAGTGACCGATGTTACACACCACAGCACCTGCTTTTAATGAATCAAGCATTGCTGAATCGCAAACGTGGTAGTTACCTGTAGTTGTTACGATGAGGTCAGTATTTTGAAGAAGATCAGCATTTACGTCTTCTTTTTTGCCTGTTTGCACGCCATTTTTGTATGGAGAAACAACTTCAAAGCCGTCCATACATGCTTGCATTGCACAGATTGGATCCACTTCAGTTACACGTACAATCATACCTTCTTGACGAAGTGATTGAGCTGAACCTTTACCTACGTCACCGTAACCAATCACAAGCGCACGACGACCAGATAACAACATATCTGTACCGCGTTTGATGGCATCGTTTAGAGAATGACGGCAACCGTATTTGTTGTCGTTTTTAGATTTAGTTACAGAATCGTTTACGTTGATTGCAGGAACTTTTAAAGTGCCATCACGAAGCATTTCATACAGACGTTGAACACCTGTTGTTGTTTCTTCAGTGACACCGTGGATTTTAGCAATTACTTCTGGGTATTTTTCATGAACAAGAATGGTTAAGTCACCACCATCATCAAGAATCATGTTGGCATCCCAAGGTGTGCCATTAACATTGATTTGTTGTTCTAAGCACCACATGTATTCTTCTTCAGTTTCGCCTTTCCAAGCAAAAACCGGAACACCCGCAGCAGCAATTGCAGCAGCAGCATGGTCTTGTGTTGAGAAGATGTTGCAAGATGTCCAACGAACTTCAGCGCCAAGTTCTACCAAAGTTTCAATTAAAACCGCAGTTTGGATTGTCATGTGGATACAACCCAAGATTTTAGCACCTGCAAGTGGTTTAGCCGCAGCATAACGCTTACGTAAACCCATAAGCGCTGGCATTTCAGCTTCTGCAAGTTTGATTTCTTTACGACCGTAGTCAGCAAGAGAGATGTCGGCAACTTTGTAATCTGTAAATGAAGCATTAACCGCGTTCATCACGATCTCCTTAAAATTAATAATTGATCATTCAGTTCGCGGATGCCGTTGTTGGTCTGTCTAGAAAAAACAAACCGATCGTCGAGCCTGGCAGATCTTACATTTGGTGCCTGTAAGATCAGTCGCAGCATCCCTCGACTAACGCGGTATTGTACTTGGAAAATCAGAGATATAAAAGATCACTGACTTACGTTATCCTTTTTAGATATAGATTCGGCTAATTCCCAACCAATTTGGGTGACTTCACAGATTTGCTTAATTCCATTATGGTTACTTAGCTCTGCGATAATATTTTCCGTAAGCATATATTTAATGGCTGACTTCCATACTGCTATTTCTTTAGGATTATCAGTTCTATAATTAAATTTATCAGCATTAAAATCAGCTGTACCATCAATATATCTAGTGTAAGTGATGACACCATTGCCTTCTATAGCATGATTTAAAAGGGTGAGAGCTTCATTTGACAAAAATGTATTATTTTTTGGTGATGATTGTATGGGTCTAATTAACTCCTTTAGGTTTGCATTATTTTGAATTTGTAGAGATAGATGATCTTTAATTTTTTGTTTGAAAGAATAGCGATCATCATAAAACTCTAATAAACCATCGTTTAGCCAAAGTTGAGTCTGATCTCGTAAGAGTTGTAATTGCTGTAAATCTATATTGTCAGGATAAGACCTTTTAGAAATGTAGATAGACGCTAACTTATTTTTATCACAATGTCTGGATATTTCTTCTACCGTGCCACTAGCAAATTCACCAGTGGGTGAGCCTAAGCGAGTCCAGAATATACCAATTAATATATCTGAATCATTTAAAATATTTTTGTTAATAATTTCTTGAGGTCGTCCTCCCATTTGAGGTGCAACGTTATGTTCCCAACCAATAGGATTAAGCATGACACCGAATTGCTTAGAATGAATAGCGTTCCATTCATAGATTGCATCACGAACGAGTTGTCTTTCATCTGCCACATCACTAGGTGATGCGATCATGACATTGAGTACTGTTGCTTGGTAAGCCATTTTTTATCAGAATATTATGAATATTGCCGATTAATATATAGACACTTTTTTGATTTTACTAGATTGAATGTTAAAGATTAAAGCCCTCAATTGAGGGCTTTATTTTTATGCATCTTTAGCTTCTAAAGCATCGGCTTTTTGTGTCCAAAGCTCGGCTTTTTCTTCATCAGCATCTACACCTAAGGCATTGGCATAAATAAAGGCTAAATCACGCATGGCTTGTAATTCACCTAAATTGGCCGCTTGTTCGACCAATTCCACAGACTTTGCCACGTCTTTTTCTACCACATCACCACGGCGATAAAAACCTGCCAATTCTAAAATTGCAGCAGGGTGCTTATGCGCTGCCGCTTGTTTAAGCCAATTATGCGCATGTTCAAAATAGGTTTTAGCTTCTTCAGGGTCAGCTTCTAATAATTCTTTGGCATAGACGGTATAGCCTTCACCTAACCAATACATCGACTCAACATGACCTAAAGATGCAGCTTTAAGCGCCCATTCTTCAGCACGTTCAATATCTTCATCATGTTCGCTGCTCATATACAATTGAGCTAAATCAAATTGGGCATCTAGATTACCCGCAGTGGCACGATTCAGCAGCGCTTTAGGCACAGAAATAGGAGTGGTCATAACAAGATCTCAAGTAAATACTTAACAAGCCTAAGCTGCTTTATAAAAAAAGCAATTGCTGTGTTATAAATTTTACTAAGTTTGGGTAAAAGCCTGACCAAAGGATAAAAAAAAGCCCGCCAAATGCGAGCTTTTTTCATAGGGTTATTATATAGCAATCAAAGCAAAGCTGATGAGGGTTAAAACAACTGAAGCCAAAGCCAACGTTTTAACGTGGTTTTCAAAATAACTTAAGCTTAAACCCACCGCCAGTGCTGAAAAACTCAGTACCCCAAGACAATAGCTGATCATATTGCTGATGCTATCTTGATAGATTAAACAACTGATTAAACCGAGTGTTAACAATATCCAACCTATTACAGTAGCAAGGCGGGTTTTTTGTGGATCTAACTCACGTTTAAATATTTGTTTTTGATGCTTCGACATTGAACATGCCAAGGCAATAAAGCCCAAATTACACAACGCCCATACCAAGATAAACCAACTCATTCGTCATGCTCCTGTACAGCTTTGCCCGCTTTAGGTTTTTTTGCAGTTAAGCCTTTATGATTCTTTACTTTGATAAAGCTAAAGGCAAACAATAGCACGAGTACCCACATGGCCAAATCAAATGAAGCAATGACCCAAATACCATTGGAAATAGTGTGCCAAAGCGGCGCGCCACCAGTCATAAAGTTAAAGATCGGTAATGCAGCAAACAGCAGTGTGGCAAGGGCTAACATGTCTAGCCATGCTTGGCGATGTTTGCGTATGAGGGCATAAATAAACACCAAACCCCATGCAATAAAGAAGCAACGAATTTCTAAAGCACTGCGTTTTTCTAAATGGGCATCAATCAAACGGTTGGCATAAAAATACACTGCACAGGCAATCGGTAAACCAATAATCGCGGTAATGTTCAGCACTTCTACTGTGCGATAACCCAAAGATTTATAGCCTTGTTTTTCTTGCTGTGGCGCACGTTTGACACACCATAACAATAAACCTGTAGCCACCATTAATGTGCCTAAAATACCCGACAAGAACAATAACCAACGTAGCGGTAAATCGACACCGCGTGCCTCATGTAAGGTGGTGGTGACATTATAAATCGCCGCAGGAACGCTTGGATTGTTTAAGCTTGAGCCATCATCAGGTTTTTCAATGCCGGTTACACCGTTATAGCTTAAGCTTTGATAAATATTACGATGTGCCACGCTTTCGCCATGCAAGGCACGTAATTCAATTTCAGCTTTAGTGGTGTTTGGGGCAATAATGCTAATTGTACCCACTTGATTATCCGGCCATTGTGTTTGTGCATGGGCTAAGATGGGCGCAAGTGCAGCCAGTGGCGCAGCTTGTACTTGAGCTTGACCACGTTCGCCACGACCGCGCTGCGGATCACGCTCTGATTGAGCTTGAGCTTGTCGGCGTTGACTGCGTTCTTGTTGTGGAGTTGCAACCAAAGCTTGACGTTGTTCTTGTAAAAATGCGCCACGGTTTTCATACACCCGCTCAATGCCCCATGGCATTAAGGTAAACAGCAACAGCAATAAACCACTAAAGGTAATCATTAAGTGAAAGGGCAAGGCAAAAACCGCAGTGGCATTATGCGCATCTAACCATGAGCGTTGTCCTTTACCCGGACGGAAGGTGAAGAAATCTTTAAAGATTTTTTTATGCGTGATAATGCCGCTAATGATCGCTACAAACATTAATAAGGTGGCAATTCCAACAATCCAACGCGCCCAAATACGGTCTAAACCATATAGTTCAAAATGGAAACGATACAAAAAGCCACCACCACGGGTTTCGCGTGCTTCTAAAACTTCACCTGTGGCACTGTCTAAAATCACACGCGTACCACCACGCCGTGCACGCGGGTCTTCATTGGCACCACGTATATTCACAACCGTGGTATTTTGTCGTGAAGTGGGCAGTTGAATAGACCAACTGCCTGCCTCAGGATGATGTTGTTGTAAATAATTCAGCGCCACTTGGCTTTGTTGAATTTGTGATTGACTTGGCACTGACTGATGCAGTTCGGGCTTCATCCAAACGGTAATTTCATTTTGAAAAAAACTTAATGTACCAGTAACAAAAATTGCATACAGCAGCCAACCTAAAATCAGGCTGGCCCATGTATGCAACCAAGACATGGACTGACGAGGGCCTTCTGCTTTTCCATCTACACGCATTTTAGTTTCCTAACCATTTAATCAAGAGCCACAGCACCAAACTTGGCACAAGAATACCTAGGCTTGCCTTGAAGGTTTTTTGCACCATAAACACCCAAATAAAAGCACTGCAATACACGCAAAAGGCAATTAAGGTGGCACTCATGGCAGCGCTAGCACGTTGTTGAATAAATACTTCGGCAATGGCAATGGCGCTTAAAGCCGACAATACGTAGCCACCCACAAGGGCCAATACAAAGCGGTATAAAATCATCAAACGATAGCTAAGAGGTGTCTGTGGTTTGGCTTTGGCTTTCTTTTTTGCAAGGATATGCGGATGACCGATTGGGTCAAGAGAATCCATGGGGGCCGGATGGTTCATGAGGTTGAGTATCTGAAAGTGATTAAAATTTTCGAAATGATAACAATTATTATTTATATTTAAAATACGTTTCAGTAAATAAAAGTTAAAAAATTCATACAGATTAAACTTGAATAGATTGAATGTTAAAGAAAGAAAAATATATCTTTGCAAAAGAACCAAGCAGTACAGCATAAAAAAGAGCAGCTTAAGCTGCTCATGATGATTTATTCTTCAGGATAAGCCACGCGTTTTAAGGCTCGTGTGTCGGCATCAGGTGAGCACAGCGAAATAAACGCATAACCGTAACCACGTAACAAATGACCTTTACGCACCGCAAGCCATGTGGTGTTTAAACCAAACATGTTGGTGGCAATTTGTTTTAAGCGATAATCTCGTTCTGTGTCATAGGCCACATCATTGACAATACCAATGCCCATACCCAATTCAACATAGGTTTTAATCACGTCGGCATCCAGCGCTGACATCACGATATTAAAATCTAAGCCAGATTCTTCAAATGCCTTGTCAATTTTAGAGCGTCCGGTAAAACCGCCATGGTAGGTGATAATGGGGTATTGTGCTAAATCCTCAATCCCAATCGGGTTTTTTTGAGTTAAAGGATGATTTTGCGGCGTGATGATACTGTGTTGCCAATTATAAAACGGCACACTGGCCAAGTTTTCTTCGGCAGTGAGCGATTCTGTGGCAATGCCAATATCGGCTTCACCTTGTAACAGCATTTCAGCCACTTCTACGGGACTGGCTTGTTGCAAGATTAAATGCACTTTAGGAAATGCTTTTTTAAATTGATTGACGATTGGGGGTAACACATAACGCGCTTGGGTATGTGTGGTGGCAATCGTTAAGGTGCCTTCGTCGACTTTATTAAAATCATCGGCTAAGCGTTTGATATTGTCTGCATCGACCAACATGCGTTCTACAATTCCAAGCAAGGCTTGACCGGGCTCTGTTAAACCCAATAAGCGTTTACCTTTACGAATAAAAAGTTGTACGCCAAGCTCATCTTCTAAATCTTTAATATGCTTACTTACGCCTGATTGCGAGGTATACAACGCAGCCGAAGCTTCAGTCAGATTAAAGTTTTGTCTGACGGTTTCGCGAATAATCCGCAGTTGCTGGAAATTCATATGTTGTTTACCCTTCGATGCATGGGGCGAATGCCGCCCCATCTTTTTTATATCACTTAATGTGCAAATAAATGTAAGGCCGATACACTGAGCCATACAGTTTGATTTGGACGGAATTGATGCAATCTTGCTTCATCCGGTGTTAAAGAAATCTCTATTAGATTTCCATCACGTCCTTCAAGTTCTGCCACCACTTTACCTGCAATCCACAATTCACGAATAAACGTGGCTTGCATAGCATTGTCTTGTGGTTGCGCATGAATTTTTAGCTCGTCGGGACGGGCAAATGCAATCACGTTGCCTTGCGGGCCGTTTTTGGCGCTATTGAGTTGAATGTGGTCGGCACCAAATTGAATCTTGCCCGCTTGGTTAATCCCTTCAAAACGATTGGCTTGACCTAAAAAGTCAAATACAAATGGCGTTGCAGGTTGCTCGTAGACTTCGCGTGGTGAACCAATTTGCTCGACATTACCTTTGTTCATCACAATAATTTGATCGGCCACTTCCAAGGCTTCTTCTTGGTCATGGGTCACAAAAATTGAAGTGATGTGTAATTCATCATGTAAGGTACGTAACCAACGACGTAACTCTTTACGCACTTTGGCATCTAAAGCACCAAACGGTTCATCAAGGAGTAAAACGCGTGGTTCAACTGCTAAAGCACGAGCAAGGGCAATACGTTGACGCTGACCACCAGAGAGCTGTGCAGGATAACGATCGGCTAAGAAACCCAATTGCACCAAATCAAGTAAACGTGTAACACGTTTTTTAATCTCTGCCTCGCTTGGACGAGTGGCACGCGGACGAACACGTAAACCAAAAGCAATGTTGTCAAATACAGTCATATGACGGAACAATGCATAGTGCTGAAATACAAAGCCAACTTCACGTTCACGGACATGTACGTGGGTTGCATCTTCGCCTTCTAAAATTACCTGACCTGAGTCTGCTGATTCAAGCCCTGCAATAATACGCAGTAAGGTGGTTTTACCACAGCCCGATGGACCAAGCAGCGCCACCAATTGACCATCTGGAAAATCTAAAGAGATGTTGTTAAGTGCATGGAATGCACCAAAGTGTTTTTCAATATTTTTAACTTGAATACTCATGAGGTCATTCCTTAAGAAGCTGAAGCGTCATTTTTTTGGCTTTGTTTTTCTTGGCGAATTTCGACCCAACTCTTTAAGATTAAGGTTAAAATTGCCAATAAAGCCAACAGTGAAGATACGGCAAAGGCGGCACTAAAGGTATATTCGTTGTAGAGGATTTCTACATGTAAAGGCAAGGTATTGGTTTCGCCGCGGATATGCCCCGACACCACCGATACTGCACCAAATTCACCCATGGCACGCGCATTACATAAAATCACGCCGTAGATCAAACCCCATTTAATATTGGGTAAAGTGACTTTCCAAAAGGTTTGCCAACCTGAAGCGCCCAGTACAATTGCCGCTTCTTCTTCCTCGGTGCCTTGTGCTTCCATTAATGGAATGAGTTCACGCGCTACAAAAGGCACAGTAATAAAAATAGTGGCTAGAACAATGGCAGGCACGGCATATAAAATTTTAATGTCGTTGTCCATCAGCCAGCCGCCAAACCAACCTTGGGTACCAAACATCAACACCAACATTAAACCTGCAATAACCGGTGAAACCGAAAACGGCATGTCAATAATGGTGGTGAGGATAGATTTACCACGGAAGTTAAACTTTGCCACCGACCAAGCAGCCGCCACACCAAACACCACGTTAAGCGGTACGGCAATGGCAGCGGTCAGTAGAGTCAATTTAACCGCCGATAAAGTATCTGGATGCACCAACGCTTGGCTATACACGCCTAGACCTTGTTTAAAGGCTTCAACAAACACCAAAATTAAAGGCAACAATAAACAGCTTAAAAAGAAAATTAAGGCAATGGTAATTAAGGTATAGCGTACCCATACCGGTTCGCGTGTGGCATCACGCGATTGTAATTTGTCTGCTAAGGCATTGGCATTGATGTTCATCGTGCAGTTCTCCCGGTACGACGGCTTGCCCACGCTTGCACGAGGTTAATCAAGAATAAAATCGCAAAAGAGATCACCAACATCACCACAGCAATGGTGGTTGCACCGGCATAGTCATATTCTTCTAAACGCGAAATAATCATTAACGGTGCAATTTCAGTTTCAAACGGCTGGTTACCGGCAATAAAGATCACCGAACCATATTCACCAACACCACGGGCAAAAGCCAGTGCAAAACCGGTCAGTAATGCTGGAAATAAAATCGGTAAAATGACTTTGGTGATGGTTTGAAAACGGGTTGCACCTAAAGCCGCTGCTGCTTCTTCAAATTCACTTTCTAAATCGGCAAGTACAGGTTGTACGGTACGTACTACAAATGGAATACCAATAAAGATTAAAGCTAAGGTAATCCCAATGGGGGTGTAGGCCACTTGAATACCAATTGGTTCTAAATATTGACCCAGCCAACCGGTGGGTGCATATAAAGACGTTAAGGCAATACCTGCGACCGCTGTAGGCAGTGCAAAGGGTAAATCCACCAAAGCATCGACAATACGTTTGCCCGGAAAACGGTAACGCACCAAACACCATGCCAGTAATAAACCAAACACCACATTAATAAAAGCGGCCAAAAGTGCAGTGCTAAAACTCAGTTGCAGTGACTTTAAAATTCGTTCGGAACTAATAATTTCAATAAAACCGTCCCATCCAATGCCAAGCGATTTAATAAATACCGCAGACAAAGGAATTAAAACGATTAAGGATAAATACGCTAGGGTAAAGCCTAGAGAAAGACCAAATCCTGGCAGCACTCGGGATCGCTGCGACATGATGACTCCTCAAAGAGAGAATGTTGACCCAAACCAATCAACGCAAAATAAAAACAAAAAACCTGTTAAGCATAGAGAGCCATGCTCAAATTGCAAATTTAAAAAAATGCTTGCCATCATCAGTAATGCTGATATGTGACATCGTGTTTTCTGAGATGAGATAATCAAAAATCTGCGGAAATGGTCCAAAACCAGACGCGACATTTACATGTCCCACCCGCCCTAAATTGATCGCTTTGACTTGCCACGCATCAGCCAAAGCTTGAGCATCATCCAATGCCAACCAAGGATCATTTTCACTGATCAACATGGTGGTGGGCACATGTGGGGTTAAGCGATAAAAAAATTCAGCGTAGTTTTTTGCGCCATCAGCTGCAAAACCGTTATGACCAAAGCGTGCCGGATTGGCAGGTGCCACTAAAATCACCTGCTTAATCTTTGCGCGTAGCTGTGGGTATGCCTCCAATGCAGCCATCGTGGTTAAGCAGCCAAAGCTATGTGCCACAATTTGGATGGGAGCAGTAATATGAGATAAGGTGTTTACCAATGCAGCCACCCAATGTTGCAATATAGGCTGGTTCCAATCGTGTTGTTGCACACGTGAACACAGCATTAATTGCTGTTGTAACCAACTTTGCCAATGCTCAGCTTCACTGCCTGCCACACCCGGCACAATTACAGTATGTATTTTAGACATGCACATATACCTACATTTACACTTTATTTGGCACTGTTGGCTTTTACAATTTGATCAAAAATGCCGCCGTTTTCAAAGTGTGTGTGTTGCACTTTATCCCAACCGCCAAACTCTTGATCAATATTGACCAATTTTAACGGTTTAAAAATATGTATATTCTTTTGTAAGGTTGCCACATCACGCGGACGGTAATAATGCTTGGCTGCTAAATATTGACCATAAGGTGAATATAAGAAGTTTAAATAACCTTTGGCTAAATGTTGTGTGCCATGTTTTTGCACATTTTTTTCCACAATTGCCACAGGCGGTTCTGCCAAAATAGACAAACTTGGGGTAATCAGCTCAAACTTGCCCGGTTGTTCACGTAAAGCTAAATAAGCTTCGTTTTCCCAAGCCAGCAGTACATCGCCAATACCGCGCTCTGCAAAAGTGGTGGTCGCACCGCGTGCGCCTGAATCCAATACTTTGGTATTTTTATAAATTTGACGCACAAATTCTTGTGCAGTGTGCTCATTGCCACCGGCTTGATGTTTTGCCCACGCCCATGCTGCTAAATAATTCCAACGCGCACCGCCTGAAGTTTTTGGATTTGGGGTAATAATGCCTACACCCGGTTGCACCAAATCCCCCCAATCTTGAATTTTTTTAGGGTTACCTTTACGGACTAAAAACACAATGGTGGAGGTATAAGGGCTGGCATTGTAGGGTAATTTTTTTTGCCAATCTTGAGGTAATAATTTTGCTTTGCTGGCCAAAACATCAATATCAGCCGCCAAAGCCAGCGTCACCACATCTGCCGATAAGCCATCAATGACCGAACGTGCTTGTTTACCTGAGCCGCCGTGTGATTGTTTAAAGTTAATGTTTTGACCAGTACGTTGTTGCCAAAATTTGCCAAACTGCTGATTGACATCTTCATACAACTCACGCGTTGGATCATAAGACACATTGAGGAAGTCTTTGGCTGACGTTAAGCTTGTCATTGAAACAAGCGCAGCAATAAGTCCAAGTTTTAAGGTTGCTAAGCGCATAGTCTTCCCCAATGAAAGTAGATGTTGTCAAAGTGAAAGCAGCATAGCTTGAGTTTTTTTGCATAAAAAATAATAAAAAATGAATTTTATATCACTAAAAAAGAAATAGAATCTCATCAAGATGCTGTTACAGCCGTTTATGATTCTTAATAAAGAAGAAGGAGCTTCAACATGCAATGTTTTAAAAATGCCAAAGCAGTGAGTGATATCCAACTCAATGATCGTGCTTTTCATTATGGTGATGGTTGTTTTACCACGGCACGTATTGTTGAGGGGCAGATTGAAATGCAAGTGCGGCATATCGAGCGTTTACAAAGTGCTTGCCAAGCGCTGCAACTACGTGCCGACTTGGTGACCATACCTATGACTTTGGCGCATTTGCCAAAAGCCACCGGTACCCTCAAAATTGTGATTAGCCGTGGGGTAGGGCAGCGTGGTTATAGTTTGCCCTCGCAAGAGGCGGATGTATGGCTGTTTTTCTACCCACAACCATGCACGCCTTTTAGCCCACAACTCATTCAAAGTGATGTGCTTAAGTTGCGCTTAGGGCACACTATGCCGGCTTTGGTGGGCATTAAAACCTTAAATCGGCTTGAACAAGTGATGCTTAAAGCCGAAGCTGATACGCGCGGTTTAACCGAAGCTTTGGTCTTAGACAGCCATGACTATATTGTTGAAGGTATTAGCAGTAATTGCTTTTTAAAACTCAAAGACATTTGGGTCACTCCTGAACTTGGCTATAATGGCGTGCATGGTATTATGCGTGCTGAAATTCTCATGCGTATGCAACAACAGGGCATTGCCTGTCAACAGCGTGCAGTGCATGTAGATGAATTGGCTCAGTTAAACAGCTTATTTTTTTGTAATGCCTTAAGCGCGATGAAAATCGTCGATCAATTTGCTGGCCAATCTTTAGATAGTGCAGCATGTGAGGCGCTGTTTTCACAACTTCAACTTAATCAAATGACTTAAATTATGCCGTCAACCGCAAAAAAGAAATCTTCACATTGGGTCAAAGCCATTTTGGTGATGCTCTTGGGTTTAAGCGTGCTCATTGCTACTGTGTTATGGGCAAGTTTATTTAAAGCCTATCCGATTACAGGCAATAAACAGATGCTTGCCATTAACCAAGGTGACACCTATTCAGGGCTGATTGATCGGCTTGCCCAAGAAGACAAAATCAGCTTTCCGATTGTGCTTAAACTGTATCAAAAATTTGTGATTGGCGAGAGCTTAAAAGCCGGTGTATATGAAGTCACTGAGCAAATGAGCGTAGCGAAGGTGCTGAGCATGTTGGCGGATGCTAAAAATGCGCAAATGAACCGTATTTTAGTGATTGAAGGCACCACGTTTAAACAATTGATTGAGCGCTTAAAAAAAGATGCATTGGTCAAGCAAGAAGTTTCACATTTACCGTATGACCAATTGCTCAAAGCCTTAAATATTCCGTATACCCATCCAGAAGGCTTGTTTGCACCAAATACCTACTTTTTTGCCAAAGGCGAAAGCGATAAGAATATTTTACTGGATTTATATCAGCGTCAAATGAAAGCCTTAGATGAAGCTTGGCAAAATCGTGCTGAAGATGTGCCTTATAAAACCCCTTATGAAGCTTTAATTATGGCCTCGATCATTGAAAAAGAAACCAATGTGGATAGCGAGTTAGAGCAAGTGTCAGGGGTCTTTGCACGTCGTTTAAAAATAGGCATGCGCCTGCAAACCGACCCGACCGTTATTTATGGTATGGGCGACCAATATGACGGCAATATCACCCGCCAAAATTTACGTACACCCACACCATACAACACTTATACCATGCATGGTTTACCACCCACGCCTATTGCTTTGCCAAGTCAAAAAGCCATTGAGGCGACTTTACATCCTGATGATGCCGATGCCTTGTATTTTGTTGCCACGGGCAAAGGCGGACATACTTTTAGTGCCACCTTGGCCGAGCACAATCGTGCTGTGCAAGAATATTTAAAAGTATTACGTGCCAATAAGGAATAATCATGTTTATTAGTTTTGAAGGCACAGAAGGTGTCGGGAAAACCACACTCATTCGTCGTATTTTTGAGAGCTTACAGGCTCAAGGTCACGATGTATTATTGACCCGTGAACCGGGTGGTACGCCCATGGCGGAGCAAATTCGTGGCTTATTGCTAGCGACTGATCATAGCGAAGCCATGAGCCATGACACAGAATTATTGCTGATGTATGCCGCACGTGCGCAGCATTTAGCCCATGTGATTGTGCCTGCACTTAACGCAGGTAAAACAGTACTATGTGATCGTTTTACCGATGCAAGCTTTGCCTATCAATGTGCTGGACGTGGATTAAGTGCAGACAAATTGGCCTTATTAAATACCCAATTTGTATCAAAGATGCCTGATTTAACTTTTTGGCTCGACGCACCTATTGAATTGGGCATGACCCGTGCGCGTGCGCGCGGTGAACTAGATCGCTTTGAACAAGAAAAAGCTGCATTCTTTGAAAAAGTACGCACAGGCTATGCGCAGTTGCATCAACAGCAGCCACAACGCATTAAACGCCTTGATGCAACGCAAACAGCAGAGCAGGTCTTTGCAGCAGCCATACAGCATATTTTGGTTAAATAATTGGCAGAATATGTGATTTAGTCACAACTTACATTATGTTAAGGTGAGCGCCTTGCCAAAACAGCTTCTGTTTTGAGCAAGGTAAAAAACAATCATCAACAAAGATTGTCAGTCGTAAAAATTGGGGATACGCATGTCAAATGTAGATCATGAGTTAGTACAACGCTATCGTGAGCAAGGCTACTCATTATCAGAAACACTGGTGGAAATGTTAAATGAACATTACAACCATCAAACTGAACGCCGTGGTTGTGGTTATACCCAAGCCACCCGTGTGATTTCAGAATTTGTCAATGTTGAACGTCATGCGGACGAATACAAAGATTTACGCCTTTTTCAAGATATAGACAGCAAAGCTTTAAAATCTGTGATGGCACAAGCCAATGCCCATGGTTTGAGCTTAGAGACATGGCGCAACTTAGATCAAAATCCTGATGTTTTAGCCTATATTGCCGAACATGACAATGATTATGCCAAAGCCCTAAGTACGCAGGTTGAATGGCAAAAACAATTACGTAAAATCAGTGATTTACTCGAATTTGAAGAAAGTAAAGTTATTGCCAATTTTATTGAAGATATTATCTTACCAAAAACTGCTGCACAAACCGGTTATATCCAACTCAATACTTTGATGGATAAACCCAAAGTAGGCTCTTGTCCAATGGCTGAGAAGTTTTTCTTAAAAATTGCCCATGACCAAGTGTTACGCCGTGGCGAGATTAATATTTTTGTAGATGATCACTATCAACCTGTGTTGATGGAAAAGCTTAATATGGGCGACAACCATTCGTGTATCAGTTTGCAGCCGGTAATTATGAATGGGGTGCGTTTACCAGAAGGCTCTTTATTTTCAGTGCAATACAACACTGAGCAGTTAACGACTCAACGTCAAAATAAGGGCTATGCCGGTTTTGTTGCAGATGTGAGTGAAATCCCAGGTTTTTACTTCTTGCGTTTAACCACGCTTGCGATTTCTTCAGCCAACCGTCGTCGTGCTTTTAGTAGCCATTTTGAACAACAAGTACAAAATGGTTTATATAGCCCAGAAACCACGCAACTGTCACAAATTTTGCAGGTTGCCAAAGCGCAATAGGGAAGAAAATCGTGCTTCATGTTTGTTATTCACCGCAATATTTTGCTCACACCCCCACCAACAGTATGGAAAAATTGGCATTGGTGGCACAAGCTTTAAATGAATACGACTATGTACGTTTTTATGAGCCTGAGGCATTAGATATTGAAGTGCTCAAACAGTTGCACGATGAAAATTACGTCAATGCCTTTTTAACCGGAGAGCCGCGTAAGCTTGCCACCATTCAAAGCTTTAAGCCATGGAATGAGCAGCTACGCGATGCAGTACTTTGTGTGAATGCGGGGCAAATTAAAGCTGCTGAGTTGGCCTTTGAACATGGTTTATCGGCCAATATTGCACAAGGCTTTCATCATGCTAGTCCTGATTTTGGTTGTGCCTATTGTACCTTTAATGGTTTGGCTTTAGTGGCCCAGCAATATCCAGATAAACGTATTTTTATCTTAGATTGTGATCAGCATGGCGGCAATGGAACAGCCGAGTTTGTACTTAAATTGCCCAATTTATACAATTTTAGTATTTATGGACAAGCCTTTGGTTGCGGTTGCTATGAGCGTGCAGAGATTCGTCACATTCACCAAACCCAAGGCAATTTTAGTGAATATCAGCATGCGATTCATGAAGGTTTTGCGGCCGCTCAAGCATGGGGCGCAGATTTAATTATCTATCAAGCCGGCATGGACTGTCATCAGGATGATCCGCATGGTTCGGCATGGTTTAGTACCGATTTAATTGAAAAACGTGAAGAGTTGGTCTTTCGTTTAGCCAAGCAAAGTCAAATTCCATTGTCTTTTGTGTTGGCAGGTGGTTATCAAAAATTGTCTAAATTGGTGCCATTGCATGTGCGCACTTTTGAAATTGCCCAAGCGATTTATTATCCTGACGAATAAAAAAAGGATGCTTAAAAGCATCCGTTTTTTCTCAAGCATGGTTTAAGTACACAGCTCTACATTCACCAAAGGTTGCTCTACGCTAAAATCTGGTGGATTGAGCACAGTTTTACGCAGTTCAGTGCTTAACTGTGGATAGTCAAGGGTATAATGTAAGCCGCGTGACTCTTTACGACTTAGGGCACAGCGTACAATCATCTCGGACACCAAGACTAAATTACGCAATTCAATTAAGTTTTTACTGACCTGATAATCTTGATAATACTCGGCAATTTCTGTTTTAAGCATCTCAATACGATGCAAAGCGCGTTGCAAGCGTTTGGTCGAGCGTACAATTCCCACGTAATTCCACATGGTTTGACGCAACTCGTCCCAATTTTGTAAGATCACCACATCCTCATCAGGATCAATTACCTGAGAATCATCCCACGCGGGCACAGTTGGTAAATCTTGCTCTTGAGTTGATTTACTTTCAATGTCTTTAGCAGCGGCCATACCATACACAAAACATTCAAGTAATGAGTTACTTGCCATACGATTGGCACCGTGTAAACCAGTGTATGAGGTTTCGCCAATGGCATATAAACCGGCAATATCGGTTTGGCTATGTTCATCGACCACCACACCGCCACAGGTATAATGTGCAGCTGGCACCACCGGAATCATCTCTTTGGTGATATCAATGCCCAATTCCATTAAACGTGCATACAGCGTTGGGAAATGCTCCATGATAAATTCAGCCGGTTTATGGGTAATGTCTAACCAGACATGACGAATCCCTAAGCGCTTAATCTCATGGTCAATGGTACGTGCCACCACATCACGCGGTGCAAGTTCTGCGCGCTCATCAAAACGTAGCATAAAACGCTCACCATCGGGTAAACGTAAATAAGCCCCTTCACCGCGCATGGCTTCGGTAATTAAAAACGAACGTGCTTGTGGATGATATAAACACGTTGGGTGAAATTGGTTAAATTCCATATTGGCAACACGGCAACCGGCACGATAAGCCATTGCAATGCCATCACCTGTGGCGATATCAGGATTGGAGGTATACAGGTAAGCTTTCATTGCACCACCGCATGCCAGTGCGGTAAAAGGAGCTAAGAAGGTATGAACTTTTTGGCTATTGTCATCTAGTGCATATAAACCAACTGCGCGGTTGTCGCCACTTTGCCCCAATTTTTGCGTGGTAATAAGATCAATAGCAATGTAATTTTCAAAAATCTGTAGATTAGGCTGCGCACGGGCACGTTCAACTAGTGTTGTAGAAATGGCACGACCTGTGGCATCGGCTGCATGAATAATGCGTCGCTGTGAATGCCCACCTTCACGGGTCAAATGCAATTGTTGTTGCTCATCAAGGGTAAATTGTACGCCTTGATTGAGCAAGAAATCTACGGATGGTTTACCGCCCTCTACAGTTTGTTTTACCGCATCTTGTTCACATAAATGCGAACCGGCAATCATGGTGTCTGAAATATGCTGTTCAATCGAATCGGTTTGATCAAGTACCGCTGCCACACCGCCTTGGGCGTAAAAAGTACTGGCATCGGTTAAATCAGATTTGGCTAATACAGCAATCTTCATGGTGGTAGGTAAAGATAACGCTAAACTTAAGCCAGCACCGCCACTGCCCACAATAATCACGTCAAAATGATGGGTTGTATGTAAATTAGACATGTCCATCCGCTAATTTAAAAAAAGTCCGACAATAACAGCGCTTTTTTGTACAAAAGGCAAGCCTAAAAATCCGATCAAACTGACAAAATGAATTTTTTTTGAGATTGAGCAGTTAAAAAAGCATGCAATCTGTCTTCAACATATTGTTACTCAATTGATCTTTGCTTTATGTTAAAACTCTAATTCCCCCTCATCTTGATCATAAATTTTGCGATTTTGCTATGAATAAGCGTATGTTTAAACAAAGTTTTTCGGGTGTTGTTGTAAGCATTGCTGCCATGACGACACAGGCAGCCACAGTCGATTTTTCCAACTTAGTTGCCAATGTGAGCCCTGCGGTGGTGACGGTGAGTGTCACGAAAAAAATGACTGAGCAAGAGTTGTTGCAACAACAAGTGCCAGAATTACTGCGACGTTTCTTTGGTCCTAATATTGTTGTGCCAGAACCGGCTTTACCGCAAGAAAAAAACAGTTATGGCACCGCATTTTTTATTGATAAAAACGGATATTTGTTGACCAACCATCATGTGATTGCTGATGCTTCAAAAGTCACCATTCGTTTAAATGATCGCCGTGAAATTGATGCCACTGTGGTGGGCAGTGACGAACGTACCGATGTCGCTTTACTCAAAGTCAGTGGCAGCAGTTATCCGCAACTGAGTATGGGCAACGTGGCACAGCTGAGAGTAGGTGAGCCAGTACTTGCCATTGGTTCACCATTTGGTTTTGATTATTCAGCATCCGCTGGAATTGTCAGTGCCAAAATGCGTAACGTGATGGGTGAAACGGCAGTACCGTTTATTCAAACCGACGTGGCACTTAATCCGGGTAATTCAGGTGGGCCTTTGTTTAATCAAAAAGGGGAAGTAGTGGGGGTCAATTCGCGGATCTTTAGTGGTACAGGCGGCTATATGGGCTTATCTTTTTCTATCCCTATTGATGTAGCTATGGATGTTGCAGATCAACTCAAACAACATGGTCGTGTGATTCGCTCATACTTGGGGGTGCAATTGCAAGATATTGACCGTACTTTGGCCGAAGCCTATAAATTATCTAAACCTGAAGGGGCACTGATTACCCAAGTGACTGCCAATTCACCTGCTGCCCGTGCGGGATTAAAAGCCGGCGATGTGATTTTACAAATGAATGGTACAGCCATTAGTGAAACTTCACAGTTGCTAAATTTGTTGCATCGCACAGCACCCAATCAAGTGATTAACTTACAAGTCTTACGTAATGACAAATTACAAAATCTCTCAGCAACTTTAGTGGTAGCGCCCGATAGCACACCTGCAAATGAGCAAATGAGTGCCAAAACAGTCAAAAAAGGTCCTGTATTGGGCATTGCGATTCGCAATTTAAGTCAAGATGAATTGCGCCGTAATAATGTGACCGGTGGGGTGTTGGTCCAAAACTTAAGTCGTGGTGGGATTGCAGCGAGTGCCAAAATTCAAGTGGGTGATGTGATTACCGCATTAGATAATCAACCGATTGACCATAGCCAAGACTTTATTGACACTGTCGCGCAATTGCAAAAAGGTCAAGTGGTACGTGTGTCGCTAATGCGCCAAGGTCAACCTTTAATTGTCGGCATGCGCATCTCTTAGACACTGCAAATACAGCCATGTTTTTACATGGCTTTTTTAATAAACCACGTTACACTGCACAAAAAAAGGATGACCTAAGCAGCATGAGTGATATTTTTGATTTAATAATTCAAGTGCAACCTGAACATATTGACGGTTTAGGGCATGTCAATAACGTGGTGTATATGCAGTGGATGCAAGAGGTGACGACTGCACACATCGAAGCCATTGGTTTAGGTTTAAAACAATACCATGCTTTAAAACACGCCATGGTGGCGGTTGAGCATCAAGTGCAATATCGTAAAGCTGCGTTTTTAGACGATAAAATTATTTTAAGAACATGGTTAAGTGATCTAAATAGCTTATACTCTATTCGCCAATATGCGTTTTATCGCTTTGAGGATCAAAGTCTTCTGTTTACCGGTTTGACCAAATGGGCATGTATTGAGATAGCCACAGGGCATCCCAAACGTATGTCACCTACATTTTTACAGGCCTATCAGCCGCTCGATGCTGATAAAAATCCTTATGATTTTAGCTTGAATCAAAATTGTGCTTAAAAAACATGCACTCGTGGTGCATTGATGCTGATTTAGCCAAATTAAATATAGCTGTTAGCAAAACTAATCATCTATAATATGCTCAAGCCTATGCCAAACATCCCTCTTCTCGTTTGGCATAGGCTTAAAAATAAGCGCAGTCTTATTTTCCTATCTTTTTTAAATGCATTTTGTTGCATAAATTCACTATATCTAAATTCACTTGAGCCTCAATTTTTTAAAATAATTTCGAGTGATATTTGTTGAGTTCTATGTATTTTTAACGCATGCCTGCTTATACTGTGCAGCATCTTCGGAATATCTTTTTTGCACCGTACGATTGCTGATGTAGTCTTGTAATCTGATTGTGTACACATTTTTAGAGTAGTTTATGGCAGTTGCTAAAAAGTCTGTAAATATCAAAAACATACGTAACTTCTCCATCATCGCGCATATCGATCATGGTAAGTCAACCCTCGCTGACCGTTTTATTCAAACCTGTGGTGGTTTGCAAGACCGCGAAATGCAAGCGCAAGTTTTAGACTCTATGGAGCTTGAGCGCGAACGTGGGATTACCATTAAAGCCACTTCGGTTACCTTGTACTACACCCATCCTAATGGTGAAGAGTATCAGCTCAACTTTATTGACACCCCAGGACACGTAGACTTTTCTTATGAAGTATCACGTTCATTGGCAGCGTGTGAGGGTGCATTGTTGGTGGTTGATGCGGCACAAGGCGTTGAAGCACAATCGGTAGCCAACTGCTACACCGCAATTGAGCAAGGTCTTGAAGTTCTTCCAGTACTCAACAAAATTGACTTGCCACAAGCTGAACCTGAGCGTGTGATTCAAGAAATTGAAGACATTATTGGTGTTGAAGCGACTGAAGCTCCGACTTGTTCGGCAAAAACGGGTCTAGGTATTGAAGGTGTACTAGAAACACTGGTAAATGTTATTCCTGCACCTACGGGTGATCGCGAAGCGTCATTACAAGCGTTAATTATCGACTCTTGGTTTGATAACTACTTAGGCGTTGTGTCTTTAGTGCGTGTGAAACATGGTCGCGTGCGTAAGGGCGACAAGATGTTGATGAAATCAACAGGTCAAACGCACATCATTACCTCTGTGGGTGTGTTTAATCCAAAGCATACGGAAACTGACATCCTTGAAGCGGGTGAAGTGGGCTTCGTGATTGCGGGTATCAAAGACATCTTCGGTGCGCCAGTAGGTGATACGATCACACTTGCAAGCACGCCAGATGTTGAAATTTTACCGGGTTTCCAAAAAGTTAAACCACAGGTATATGCGGGTTTATTCCCAATCGATGCAAGTGATTTTGAACCGTTCCGTGAAGCGCTACAAAAATTGCAAATTAATGACTCAGCATTGTTCTTTGAACCTGAAAGTTCAGATGCCTTAGGTTTTGGTTTCCGTTGTGGCTTCTTAGGGATGCTGCACATGGAAATTGTACAAGAGCGTTTAGAGCGTGAGTACGATTTAGATCTGATTTCATCAGCACCGACGGTGATTTATGAAGCGGTGATGAAAAATGGCGACACCATTTACATCGACAGCCCATCAAAAATGCCAGATGGTTCAACCGTTGAAGATCTACGTGAGCCGATTGCTGAATGTAATATTTTAGTGCCGCAAGAATACTTAGGTAACGTAATGACCTTATGTGTTGAGCGCCGTGGTGTGCAAAAAGACATGAAGTTTGTCAGTAACCAAGTGGCAATCACTTTTGAAATTCCAATGGCAGAAGTGGTCATGGACTTCTTTGATAAATTGAAGTCATGTTCACGTGGTTTTGCATCACTTGATTATAACTTTGTGCGTTTTGAATCATCATCATTGGTCAAAGTTGATGTATTAATTAACGGCGACAAAGTCGATGCGTTAGCTATGATTTGTCATCGTCAAGATGCGCGTCATCGTGGTATTGCACTTGTAGAAAAAATGAAGGACTTAATTCCACGTCAAATGTTTGATGTGGCCATTCAAGCGGCGATTGGTGCACAAATTATTGCGCGTTCTACTGTAAAAGCCATGCGTAAAAACGTTTTAGCCAAATGTTATGGCGGTGACGTATCACGTAAGAAGAAACTTCTTTCGAAACAAAAAGAAGGTAAGAAACGTATGAAACAAGTGGGAAGTGTAGAAATTCCACAAGAAGCGTTCCTTGCTGTACTCAAAGTAGAACGTTAAGCGCACATAAGGGAGTCATATTGCTCATGGATTTTGATTTTAATTTAATCCTCGTTCCAGTCACATTACTGTTTATTGTGCTGTGGTTGCTCGATAAGTTTGTCTTTAAACAGCGCGAGCGAAAAGGTCGAGGCAATGAAAATTTTATCATTACTTGGGCATATGACTTTTGGCCAGTACTCGCTGTAGTACTGGTATTACGCTCTTTTTTGTATGAACCGTTTAATATCCCCTCAGATTCTATGGTACCGACCTTAGAAACCGGTGATTTTATTTTGGTGAATAAGTTTGAATATGGCGTGCGTTTACCCATTATCAATACTAAAATTATAGATGTAGGTGAACCTGAGCGCGGTGACGTTGCTGTATTTCGTTACCCACCACAACCCACCATCAGTTATATTAAACGTATTATTGGTCTACCCGGCGATCATATTGTTTATGATCGTGGGCAATTGAGCATTAATGGTGAGCAGGTTAAAAAAGTACCGTTTGAATTTAGTCGTGCCAAAGATATTCAAGACACACCAAATTCACTTTATTATAAAGAAACTTTAGGTACACAAACCTTTTTGATGCGTGAACTTGAAGGCGTCAATGTTGCACGTCAAGCACCATTTTTAAACCATATCAATCATGGTCAATATGCGTCAATGCAAGGCTTATATTGGGAAGTCAAAGTGCCTGAGGGTCATTACTTCACGATGGGGGACAATCGTGATCAAAGTGCTGACAGTCGTTTTTGGGGCTTTGTACCACAAGAAAACTTAACTGGTCGTGCGTTTTTCATTTGGATGCACAAAGAACCAGGCTTCAAACTGCCGTCATTTAGCCGTAACGGGAGTATTGATTAATACTTTAGGATAAAACTATGCGTCGCACACAACAAGGTACGTCTTATATCGGAATTTTATTAGTCATTATTGCCGCAGCTTTTATGGTTAAAGTGCTTGTGGCTATTTGGAGCCCATATTGGGATAACCATGTGATTAATACACAAATCGAAGAGCTTATGGTGATAGCACCTAATAATACCAGTCCAGCACAATTTAAAACAGATTTGGTAAGGCGTCTCACTATAAACAATATTCATAATGTAAAAGCTGATGATTTTGTTCGTGTGAGCAATGCCGATGGTTTACATGTCCAAACCAACTATGAAGTAAGAAAACCGTTCTTACTCAATATTGATTTAGTGTTAAAGTTCGAGAAAAGTTTTGATAAAAACTCAATCAAAAATTAATGATATGCGCTTGGCAAGCCGTATCGGTTATCAATTTCAACAGCCTGAATTGTTGCAATTGGCCCTGACACACCGATCGGTGAGCCATAAATACAACTATGAGCGTCTAGAGTTTTTAGGCGACGCATTGTTGGGCATGATTATTGCCAATTATTTGTATGAGACTTATCCAAATGAAAATGAAGGACGCTTAACCCGCATGCGGGCAACGTTGGTGCGCCAAGAAGCATTGGGTAAAATTGCCAATGATTTAAAGCTCAGTCAAAGCTTAATTTTAAGTACCGGTGAGCTAAAATCAGGTGGTCATCATCGCGAATCTATTTTAGCCGATACTGTCGAGGCAATTATTGGCGCTATTTATATCGATTGTAATGATCTCAATCAATTGCGCCCAATTGTGCTAAAATGGTACGTGCCTTATTTAAATGATCTTGAACCAACGGATCAACTCAAAGACCCAAAATCACGCTTACAAGAGTATCTACAAGCGCGTAAGAAACCTCTCCCAATTTACGACGTGATTGATATTCAAGGTGATGCACCCAATCAACATTTTAAAGTAAAATGTCAGGTGCAAGGTTTAAGCGCGATGGTGGGTGAGGGTGCGAGTCGTCGTTTTGCTGAGCAAGCAGTAGCGGCGGATATTTTGAAATTATTGGAGCAGTAATCTGCCATGACACATTCTTCCGATCACATCGATGCTGATCACGAGTCGCAAGACAGCAATGACTTAATCAGTCAATTTTTTAGCGAACAAGGTACAGACATTCCTTCGGATTACCGCAGCGGCTTTGTGGCAATTGTTGGTCGTCCAAACGTGGGTAAATCAACTTTAATGAACCATATTTTGGGTCAAAAGTTGTCGATTACGTCACGTAAGCCGCAAACCACACGTCACAAAATTGTGGGTATCGATTCGCGTGAAAAATCACAAGCGGTATTTGTGGATACCCCAGGGATGCACAAAAAAGAAGTACGTGCCATCAATAAAATGATGAACCGTGCAGCGCATTCAGCATTGCGTGATGTTAATTTAGTCTTGTTTGTATTAGATGCTGATAAGTGGACACAAAACGACGACCTCGTTTTAGAAAAGCTAAAAAATGCTGAAATGCCGGTGATTTTAGTGATCAATAAAATTGACACACTAGAAAATAAAAACCATGCATTACCTTTGATTCAAGAGCGTGCAAAGCTGATGAATTTTGCTGAAATCGTACCGGTTTCTGCATTACGTGGTGCCAATTTGGATCACTTACGTGACACGATTGCCAAATACTTGCCGTTCCAACCGCCACTGTATTCGTTAGATCAGTTAACCGATCGTTCAGAACGTTTCTTAGCTTCTGAAATTATTCGTGAAAAGATCATGCGTCAGTTAGGTGAAGAACTGCCATACGATTTAACGGTACAAATTGAATCATTTAAAACCGAAGAAGCGACTTTAAATGAAAAAACCGGTCGTATGAAAGCACCATGTACCTATATTGATGCGACAATTTTTGTCGATCGCGCAGGCCAAAAAGCCATTGTGATTGGCGAAAAAGGCACCAAGCTGAAGAAAATCGGTATGGATGCTCGTGTGGATATGGAAAAAATGTTTGAGCAAAAAATCATGCTGACGCTTTGGGTGAAAGTCAAAGGCGGTTGGTCAGATGACGAACGTGCTTTAAAGAGCTTAGGGTATAGCGATATCTAAACTTTAAATCAGGAGCAGTGATGTTACGCGTACTCTGTATTGTGTTAGCCATGGCTTTACTTCAAGGCTGTATTCATAAAGTCGTCACTGTTCCTGTTAAAGTCGCTTATAAGACCACCAAGGGTGTTGTCAAAGGTACAGCGGCCGTGGTGGGTGCTGTGATTCCCGATGGGGATGACGAAGAACAGTCAAATAAGAAGCGAGATTAATGCGCAATCAAGCACTGCATGGTTATTTAATTCATCACCGTAAATACCGTGAGCGCAGTCATATTGTGCATTTATTTACCCAAGAATATGGTCGTATCGACGGGGTATTGCGCCAAATTCCGCCACCTCAATATCAACCCATTGGTTTACAGGCCTCTGGTAAATCTGAACTTAAAAATTTTTCTAAACTTGAAATTATTCAGCAACCAATCTTCTTTTTTGGTGATGCCTTTTTTGCCGGCTTTTATCTGAATGAACTTTTGTTAAGGCTGTGTCCGCTTGAAGAACCCATGCCCCAAACCTTTGTGCAATATGGCTTAACTTTAAATGCCTTACAACATTTAGCCGATATTGCTCATCCCTCTGAATATTTAAAACAAATTTTACGCCAATTTGAGCATGTATTATTACAAGAGCTCGGTTATGGCATAGATTTTAGCGTCGATGCCAAAGGCGAGGCACTTGATCCGGCTGCACATTATATTTTTCAGTTAAACGATGGATTTTTGCTAACTACCACCACACATAACAGCTTTTTAGGTCAGCAGTTGTTGGCGCTGAGTGATTATGAAAAGGGTAGGGATTTTCATCCACAGCAGTTACAATTGGTGTCGAAATTGTATCGACAAATCTTAAGTGCCTTACTTGGCGACCGACCATTAAAGAGTCGTCAATTATGGATTCAAAATACGCAAACGCAGGATAGATAGGAACAGATTATGGCTGCATTATTGGGTGTTAACATTGACCATGTCGCAACTTTACGCCAAGCGCGTGGTACGACGTATCCCGATCCAGTCAATGCTGCATTGATGTGTGAACAAGCAGGTGCTGAAGGTATTACTTTGCATTTGCGTGAAGATCGTCGTCATATTCAAGATGATGACGTGCGTCGTATGCGCCCATTGCTAAAAACGCATATGAACCTTGAGCTTGCTGTCACCGATGAAATGGTGGCTTTTGCCAAAGAAATTTTGCCGCAACACGTCTGCTTTGTGCCAGAAAAACGCCAAGAAATTACCACAGAAGGTGGTTTGGATGTGGTGGGTCATTTTGCAGAGGTGAAAAAAGCCACGCAAGAATTAGTGGCTTTAGGTTGCGACGTTTCGTTATTTATTGATGCCGATGTTGCCCAAATTGACGCAGCTGTAGCCTGTGGTGCACAAACCATTGAAATTCATACAGGCGCGTATGCCGATGCCTCAACCCCAGAAGCGCAACAAGCCGAGCTTGAACGTATCATTCAAGGCGCTCAATATGCAGCTGCTAAAGGTTTGGTGGTGAATGCAGGTCATGGTTTACATTTAGACAACGTGACGCCAATTGCGGCAATTCCAGAAATTCATGAACTCAATATTGGTCACTCAATTATTGCAGATGCCGTGTTTGTCGGTTTGCCGCAAGCGGTACAGCAAATGAAAGCTGCCATTAAAGCTGCACGATAAGAGGCTGTTATGGATTACGATGCACTGATGAAGCCAGTGATTGGCTTTTTAGGTTGTGAAACACCAACCGCTTGGTTGGATAAAGCATGTGATCATTTGGATATCTTAATGCAAGATCATGCCAACTGTGAGAAAAAAGCGGCCAGTACTGCCATGAATCTGATGTTCCGTTATAACTTTTTCTCAGATCTACAGGTGCGTTTAGCCCAGTTGGTACGTGAAGAAATGCTGCATTATGAGCAAGTTTTAGAACTGATGAAAAAACGTGGTCAAGAATGGCAAGCTTTAAGTGCCGGACGTTATGCAGGGGCATTACGTAAAGAAGTGCGTACCTATGAACCTGAAGCTTTAATTGATATCTTAGTGATTGGTGCTTTTGTAGAAGCACGCTCATGCGAGCGTTTTTATGCACTTGCACCGCGTGTAGATGAGGAATTAGGACGTTATTATCGTTACTTGCTGAAATCTGAATCGCGACATTATGAAGATTATTTAACTTTGGCAGTTGATGTGGCCAAAACCTATAAGTTAAAAAATCCGCAAGAAACCATTCAAGATCGCATTGATCATATTCGTGAAGTGGAAAAAAATCTGATTTTAAGCCCAGATGATTTGTTCCGTTTCCATAGTGGTGTGCCAAGCGAAGCCGCTTAAATGAAATCCCTCCTTGCGAGGGATTTTTATTGCAAATAAGAATTATTTGCATAAAAATCTTGAGCAGCGTAGCATTATGATACAGATCAATGATTTAATTATTCTATGAAAATTCTATCCGCATCAATCTTGGCTCTTGTTATGGGTTTAAGTGCAAGTACACATGCACATCATCCTTTTGTGGCACCGCTGAGTTATCAAACTTTTAACAATCATACTGCACTACTTGCAGGCTTTTATGACAATCCATTTGTATCAGAAGTTGCCATCAAAAACTTTAAGTTTCACTACCATAATCCACAAGGTAAAAAAACCTATTTGGAAGATTCAGCATTTGCTCAAACTCAAACCCTCAGCAGCTTTAGCCTTGAAAATAAAATAGATGGCACCTATCGTATCCGTGGTGAAAAGCAAGCTTCAAGTAGCCGTTTTGTATTAGATGGTAAAACTTGGAAGCCAATTATTGCTGCTCAGTTTGACCCTGCAAAAGCCAATGACAAGGTGTTTTATGCACAACACTTAAACAAAAATAGCCAAGTGAAAACACTACAAACACTTGAGATCATTGAAACTTTTGTATCACGTCGTGCAACCTCCAAGCATGTGATTCATCATATACATGATGGTTTTGACCTACAGTTTGTCACGCATCCCAATGCAATTAAAACAGCACAGGCAATACAATTTAATATCTTAGATCATAAAAAAGGTGTTGCTGAAGTTGAAGCACATATTTTGGCGCAAACCACAGATTTTAGCCGTGAGCAAAAGGTGCTTAAAACTGTGAAATCAAATGCCAAAGGTGAACTACATTTTAAATTAGAGCAAGCAGGGCAATATTTACTTAGCATTGATTATCAGCAGCCTTTTAGCCAAACAGGTGATCAGCTTAAACGTTATAAATACACCCTTGCGTTTAATGTGACGCCATAAAGTTTAAACCTGCTACGGCAGGTTTTTTTATGGCTGATGGTAGTCAATTAAATAGCGAGTATCAGGATGATAATACCCAAAAATCTGTGTGGGTTTAATGTGATGAGTTGTGTGAATACTCAGATCATGTGGGAAGTCTTCATCTGTTTGCTGACGTTGTACGATGCACATGAAATCAAGCAGTAAACTATCAAAGTTAGTCATGTGCTCGATAGGAACATGAGCATTAAAAATTGTAGCGATACCGTGGTTTTTTAAGTAATTTTGATAGCTACATGAGTAAGGCTTAATCTCATTTGCTAGCATATGTAGATATTCACTTCCATACAGTAAATAGCCAGTACTTGTTTCGAGTAACTCTTGTTCTCTGATCTGTAAATAAATACGATTTTCCCTATAGGGTAGATGTTCTTTGCACCTATCAATAGATGAATTTAATTGCTCAAGCGTAGGTTGATTTAAGCCTGTGTAATTTTGAAAAATCTCAATAAATTTTTGATTGTATTGCTCACTCTTGAGCGGTATAAGTCCTTGTGTATAGACGCTGTCAATAGATGATATTTTTGACAAAATAAACGTTTTATATGTGTGCAATAGTCATCTGAACAATCGACAAGATTACCCAAATAGTAAGATAAATTCTCAAGACAATCTTTTGCATGATATCGTTAAGAAAATCTACCCAAGTCTTTGGGTTTGAATATTGCCAAACATTTTGAGGTAAGTTAGCACGAAGTAAAGGGTCTGAAGAGATTAAGTTTGTACGCATTAATTTTTAATGCTAATTATAAAGATAAAGTCAGATCTATAGGCATAAAAAAAGCCCAAGTCTTAAATGCTTGGGCTTTTTAAAATTTGGCTCTCCAACCTGGGCTCGAACCAGGGACCTGCGGATTAACAGTCCGTCGCTCTACCGACTGAGCTATTGGAGAATCTGAAAGCGATTATAGAGTGTTTTTTTTAACGGTCAAGTCATAAATTCAAAAAACTCAAGAAATATAACTTGAATGTTGTATCTTTAAGCACATATACAATTTTTTAAAACCAAGACTTGTCAAAGCTAGATATGCTTGCTAGGCTAAAAATATCAAAAGCGTTTAGGTTTTCCCTAAACAGTGTGGATTTAAACCCAACTTGCCAGCACTCAAATGGCTAAATCGGAGACAAGCGTATGCAAACGCTCACTATTGCTCAAATTTTTTCTCAAATTGATCTTTATCAAGCGCAATACCTTGATATTTTACAAGACCCTCGTCAATATTCAATTTTGGTTGAAGATGCCACTTTAAGTATATGGCCATGTCAGCCAGCTCAATTGTGTTTAGGGGAATTATTGCAACTGTGGTTTGGCAATAAATGGACCTTACATTCACAGACACAATTGTTTGATGCAGAGCCGGTGTTAAAACGTCATCTGCCGCAATCTGTAGATTTATATCTTTATCACATAAGCGGTAATTTACTGACTGGGTATGCTAAAGCGCAAGCTTGGTCGGTGAGTCAACAGCAGTCTGTTTGTGTAACGCTCGATGCAGCTTGGCAATATTACAGTGTGTACAAGAGTTTAAATACAGCGCAAGCTGCCTAACAGATGTACTTTACAAAGGCTGTTGAGTTGATTATGTTGAGTGCAATAACAACAATAGATCAGCCACATGAGCATCACTTTAACTCAAAAATATATTGCCACCTCTTTGGGACAGCTGTTTAGCCAAGCTTGGCAGGTTAAATCTTGTGACAAAGCCCCGATTATTTTGCTGCATGATTCTTTAGGGTGCGTTGAGTTGTGGCGCGACTTTCCAAACCAATTGGCACACATAACGCAAAGAACTGTGATTGCGTATGATCGTTTAGGTTTTGGAAAATCAAATTTACATCCTGCTCAGCTAGATGCAGATTTTGTGGTAAGTGAGGCCACTGAAAATTTTAAAGCCTTGCTTGTAGCCTATGAGCTAGATGATTTTGTGGTAATGGGGCATAGCGTAGGTGGTGGGATGGCAGTGGCGTGTGCTGCGGTTTATCCTCAGCAATGTGTTGCGTTAATCACAGAAGCTGCACAAGCATTTAATGACGATAAAATTAGGCGAGAGATTCAAGCGGCGGGGCAGCTTTTTCAAGACCCACAGCAATTGGCACGTTTGGCCAAATATCACGGTGAAAAAGCTCAATGGGTGTTAGGTGCTTGGGTGAACACTTGGCTAAGCCCAAAATTTGAGCATTGGCATATCGATCAGCAGGCAGCTTTGGTGCAAGCGCCAAGCTTGATTTTGCATGGTGAGTTGGATGAATATGGTTCGCTTGCCCAGCCTGAACGTTTTAAAGCCAATTTGGCTGATTTAGCCCAAGTCCATATCATTCAAGGTGGACATCATATCTTACATAAACAGCAGCCTCATCTTGTGTTAAAAATCATTCAAGATTTTTTAGCACGTGTGGCTTAACTTGCAGCATAGATCTTGAGTTATAGCATCAGTTGAAGGTTCAAGCTTAATTGCGTGACATGTAAGTCTTATCAAAGCTGTCAAACTGACTTAATACTTTTAAGCCAATGCGCTCGCCCATGGCAGAGGATGCGTGTTGATGATCTTCACTGACATCTAAAATATCTAAATCTAGGCATAAAATACGTGGGCTTTGTATCACAATAAATTGCGGTGAATGCGGTTGAAGGCATTTGGCAATATAATGCTTCAGGTTGTGCTTGTGATACACATCAATCACTTGATAACGCATAGTTGACCCAGTCTAGCAATAAGATGAGGGCTATTCTAGGCGCATGTCATGTGCATGAATAGCAAAAATACGTTGCAAGATATGTAGGCTTGGTAAAGTTAAGTACAAGTTTCTTAAAAATTAACTCAAAAAATGAGCATTTGACATTACAAGGCACGATGTTTTACATGTGTATAGGCATAAAAAAACCCGCATTAAATGCGGGTTTTTTTATTTGACTAAGTTAATCAAATTATTTTTCAGCAGCAATGGATGCAATTGCGGCATCTACGCCTTCAATTGAATCTGCAGCTTTTTTGATACGTGCAAGCGCGTCAACCAATACTTCGTCAGCAGTTGCATAAGAAATACGCATGAAGCCGCCTAAACCGAATGCATCACCCGGAACAACCGCAACACCTGTTTCTTCTAATAACCACTCAGAGAATTCTGTGCAAGATTTTAAACCTTTAGCACGAATTAACGGACGGATATTTGCATATGCATAGAATGCACCATCAGCAGGTAAGCAAGAAATACCGTTGATGTCGTTTAAGCCGTTTACCACTAAATCGTGACGACGTTTGAACGCTTCAATCATTGGCTCAAGTACGTCTTGAGGACCATTCAATGCAGCTTCAGCAGCAACTTGCGAAATTGAAGTTGGGTTTGAAGTTGATTGAGATTGGATTTTTTTCATCGCACCGATCAGTTTTGCAGGACCCGCTGCATAACCAATACGCCAGCCTGTCATTGCATAGGCTTTAGACACACCGTTTAAAACGATAACGCGGTCGTAAAGGTCAGGCGCTACAGTTGCGATGTTGTAGAATTCGTCGTCCCAACGGATTGGTTCGTACATATCATCAGAAGCCACATAAACTTCTGGGTATTTACGAAGAACCTCAGCTAACGCTTCTAATTCTTCTTTGGTGTAAATCATACCTGTTGGGTTAGATGGGCTGTTTAACACCACTAAACGTGTTTTGTCAGTAATTGCCGCTTCTAATTGCGCAGGAGTAATTTTAAAACGTTGCTCTTCACCACATTTTACAATAACAGGTGTACCTTCAGCGATAATCACCATATCTGGGTAGCTTACCCAGTAAGGTGCAGGAATAATGACTTCATCGCCTTTATTTAACAAAGCCAGTGCTAAGTTAAAGAACGATTGTTTACCACCGCAAGACACTAAAATTTGGTTTGCTGCATATTCTAAGTTGTTGTCACGCTTGAATTTAGCAATGATTGCTTTTTTAAGGCCTGGCGTACCGTCAACAGCTGTATACTTTGTAAAACCATTGTTAATCGCTGCAATTGCTGCATCTTTGATGTGTTGTGGTGTGTCGAAATCAGGTTCGCCTGCACCTAAACCAATCACGTTTTTACCCGCAGCTTTAAGTTCTGCGGCCTTGTTGGTCACAGCAAGAGTAGGGGACGGTTTGATGCTATTTACACGATCAGAGAGACGTACGTCCACGGCAATATTCCTTCTTATAGGGATTAAAAAATAAAAAGCATATTATCTTAGCCCAAAAATAGGGCATGTGCTGCAAAAAAAGTAAAAAAATGAAATTTAATTCGATAGATTGAGCTTTTTTTCTGAAAAAGTTTAACGTTCTCGCATCAAAGGCAAAAAAACCTTAAAATGGCGCTCAATTTGATACGAGTTGTCGTCATGACTAAACAAGCGAATGCAAAAAAGCCGTTGGTAAGTCTCCCATTCCCAACACAAACTGCTGAAGAGAAAGCCCAAATGGATGCGCTACACAATCAAGTGCGCCCAAAACCTGAACAGTATGCCGATCGTACTTGGATGCCACCGCGTGGTACACGTCGTTCGATGGGTAAACGTTAAAAAAAGCGCTCAACAGAGCGCTTTTTTTTCATCAGCGTTTGGCTTTATGTGCAGCTTTGGGCGGGGCAATCTCACGTTTGCCATGCCAGACGTCGGCAAAATCTTGCTCATTGATGGCATATAATTCAAGTAAAGCCAAGATCACCCCACCAAACAGCATCGGTGCTTCAGTTTTACGGTCAAAATCAAATACCTTGCCGTTTAAATTATGCAAGATATCGGCAATTTCAAAGACGCGATCACGACCATTACTGTCGGTTGGATACATTTGCGTGTGTAAAATAATCCGTGCTAGGCTTTTTTCATTTTCACTTAATGCCAAGACTTCAATTAAGGCATCGCTATTATCAGAAAAAATAATTTCATCACGGAACATGGTGTGTAAAAAGTGTTGGCTGAGCTTAGGTAACGCTTTTTCTACAAATGGACGGAACGATGCAGGGAAAATTACATTACGTGAAATGCCTTTAAACATTGGGGCAATTTCTTCAACCGTGTAGCCGGCAATCCCACAACCTACGGCGGTGAGAAAATATTTATTCTTGGTATGATTCTTGGTATAAATTTTAAAATCATCAACATAATGCTGAATCTGTGACAAGGGCATTTGTTGTAAATGTTCATTCATAGTGGGAATGGCAAAACTTTGCCCCGACCAGCCGCGCCCTACACCCAGCAAAGCGCCAAAATGCGCTAAAGCAGTGGCTGCGGCACCGCCGTGATGTTTGCCAGCTAAGTTACTGCCAAATACAAACACAGTATCTTCAGGCAAAGTTTTCACAATACTTTCATCGTGATATTGGTAAGTCATGGTGATGTACTTAGTATTAGAATTAGATTAACACTCATGGTGCAGTTGCCAAGTCTATTGGTCAAGTGATGATGGTTATTTTTTATTGCAAATTGCAATCA
>NZ_CANQLZ010000018.1 GCF_947624825.1 uncultured Acinetobacter sp. | reverse complement strand
CCACGGAAAATATTAGGTACGGCTTGATGAAATTGTTGTACCACATGTTTTTGCCATTCAAAGCTATAACGACGACGCGTACCAAAATCAGACACCAAAAATGGCGGATCTTCAGGATTTTGCTGCGCTTGATAGCTTTGCATTAAGGCGATTTTATTTTTTAAACGCAGCTGACCTTGTTCTAAGACAGATGCTGAACGGATCTTGTTAAAATATAACTCATTCACAATGGCCAGCACGAAGATTTCAAACATCATCGCCTGTACCATTGGTCCTTCGACCCAGATATCCAAACGACCTTCATGGTCAATACCCGCTTTAATAAAACGACGTTTGAGTTGGAACAATTCTAAATAATCAACAAAGTCGCTTTTAATAAAACGCAAACTACGTAAATAAGTCAGTTCATCTTCTTTAAATTTAAGTTCACATAAGTAGTCAAGCTGTTGTTGGAGTTCAGGCAAAATATCAACCAAAGGATATTCAGTCTGCTCCAAATTACGACAGCGAAAATGATAGACGCTATGCGTTTGAGGAAATTTGTGTAATACCACCTGTAGCATGGTAAATTTATACAGGTCAGTATCCAGCAAGGATTGAATGATGGGTTGCATATTCTGCTCGTGAAGAATTCCTATCTTCACTATAAAAACTTAATTGACAGTTGCAAATCAAAAAAAACGATTCTGGGGCATTTTTTACATTTTTAATGTATATCTGTCATCATTTGGCGCATAAAGTCATGTTAGTTTTTAATTAATCAGTTTAACTTCACTTAGCATTTAGACTGTTCTTATTATTTTTGATAACCACATCACAAAACATTAACATATTATGTTAATTTAATGATGATTAAATATTTTTTTAATTATATTTTATTGCAATAGATAAGCTTTTTAATTAGCATAGTTCTTAGCAAAAAATGTATTGTTTTGCTAAAAAAAGTAAAATCTTTACTCTATTTTTATACCACCCAGGGGACCCACCATGGCTAAATTGACTTTAGATGAATTAGCAGAAATTGACGGCTTTGTAGCAGCTGCACTTGTAGACAGCTCAAGTGGCCTTGCACTAGCAACTTTAGGTAGTGGTTTAGACTTAGAATTAGCAGCTGCTGGTAACACTGAAGTAATTCGTGCAAAAGTAAAAACTGCAAAAGCACTACAACTAAATGACAAAATTGAAGATATTTTAATTACTTTAGGTAAACAATATCACTTAATGCGTCCGCTTGACCGTAACGATGAGTTGTTCTTGTACCTTGTATTAGACCGTCAAAAATCAAACCTTGCAATGGCACGTCATGAATTACGTGGCTTTGAAAAAGGTCTAGATTTCGCTTAATTGTGAAATGACATAAAAAAATCTGTCAGCAATGACAGATTTTTTTTGCCTCGACAGCGCACTTATTCAGTACGTTCAGATGCATTGGATTGTTGTATTTTAGTGGCATAATCGACACCATGTTGCTTTAAATAATCCCGAATCAATTGACGCACCACTTGCGAAGGCTTGAGATCTTGCTGAGCACAGAGTTCTTCAAAAGCTTGCTTCTTTACAGGATCAATGAGTACAGTTAAGCGAGCAGTTTTATTTTCCATAATTCAAAATATATCGTAATTTTACATAAAATTATAATAGGATTAACATCTAATTTTCTCAAGTAGTTTATTGCTTGTTTTTTAACTTAAGCTTAAAAAGGGTCAACCTTAATTGACCTTCATCATTCTTTTAAAAGCTGTTGAAGCTTTTCATCTTGCCCAATGACTTTAGCAAATTCAGTCACAGTTTTGTGACCCGTTTGTTTGGCATTTACATCACAATCCACGTTTTTAAGTTGCTTTGCAATTGACCATTCCAATTTAAAAATTGCGCCCATTAACGCTGTATTGCCTTTATTATCGCGTAGACAACGATCAGCCCCTTGCTCAATTAAAGTGGTCACAATGTCTTGATGTCCATAATAGCTTGCCATCATTAAAGCTGTGTAACCATCGTGATTTTTAATATCAACGGGGAAGCCATGCTTTAAAAATTCTTGAATGACTTCATGCTTGCCTGTGCGAGCCGCGGCAAAATAAAGATCAATCAGTTCTTGCTGAGCAGGTTGTTTGACTGCTGTATGGATTGGTTGTGCTTGGCTTGATACAGCAAACAAGCCTAAAGCTACAGTCAGCAGCATGCTTTTAAATAAATTCATGGTTGTTCCTATAGATAGATTGAATGATGTCAAACCAATAGTGCCTGTAAAACTCCCCTAGGGTGCAGGAAAGGAATTGAGTTTTACAGGACTTAACGGAGGTGATTTCCGAGATGCACCAATCACCAATCTCAACGACTAATTAAAATTAGTCTTTTAATTGAGCAGCTTTTGCTTTTACAGTTGCAAGGTTACCCTTCACAGCTGCTGTTAAACGCGTACCGTAGTCAGCGTCAGCTTTGTAGAAGTAAGACAACATGATGTGCTTGGTTTCTGCATCTTTTACTGCGCCAAGGTCTGCAGCTAAGTTACGGATCAAGTCAGTTTTTTCTTGAGCTGAGTATGAACGGTATAACTCACCTGCTTGCTTAAATGGTTGTTCTTTCTTAATTGCTTGTTGAAGAACAGTACCGTCAAGTGGTGTGTTTACAGCTTTGGCTTTAGCTGTTGCAGGTTTTGGCTCCATACGGCTTGGTTCGTAATTTACATTAGAATCAGGCTCAGACATATTCATGAAACCTTCTTGATTGTTGTTGTTTACAGCAACAATTGGACGGTTTACAGGAAGTTGCTGATGGTTGGCACCTAAGCGGTACATTTGCGTATCTGAGTAAGAGAAGATACGACCTTGTAATAGACGGTCTTCTGATGGCTCGATACCCGGTACTAAGTTCGCAGGTGCTAAAGCTGATTGCTCAGTTTCATTGAAGAAGTTCTTCGGCATGCGATTAAGCGTTAAAGTACCTACTTTTGTTTCTGGTACTAAGTTTGTTGGCCAAATCTTAGTTGCATCAAGTGGGTTAAAATCAAACTTGTCTAAATCTTTTGGATCTAATACTTGGATGTAAAGATCCCATTTAGGAAATTTACCCGCGTTGATGTTGTTGTAAAGATCGTTAGTTAAGTGGTTGAAATCTTTACCTTGCATCATTGCAGCTTGTTCAAGGTTAAGACCTTTTACGCCTTGCTTAGAACGGAAGTTAAATTTCACATACTTGTATTCGCCTTTATCGTTGTAAAGTTTGAATGCATGTACGCCAAAACCGTCTTGTTCACGGTAGCTGGTTGGAATACCGTTGTTTGAGTAAACATAGGTCAACATGTTCACTGCCCACGGCTGACTTTGTAAGAAGTCAAATACGCGGTTTGGATCTTGAACATTGTTTACTGGAGATGGCTTCATTGCATGAATGAAATCAGGGAATTTGATTGCATCACGAATAAAGAATACAGGTAGGTTGTTACCCACTAAGTCCCAGTTACCTTCTTTGGTGTAGAATTTAACTGCAAAACCATGCGGGTCACGTAAAGTTTCTGGTGAACCTTTAGGGTGAATTACTGTAGAAAAACGTAAGAAAACAGGCGTTTTAGTCCCTGCTTTAAACATTGAAGCAACAGTTAAATCAGATAAATCTTTAGTGGTTACAAATTCACCGTAAGCACCTGTACCACGTGCGTGTACTACACGCTCAGGAATACGCTCACGACCAAAACGCTGTAATTTTTGTACTAATTGCACATCTTGTAGTAAAACTGAACCATATTCACCAGCGGTGATAGAGTTTTGGTTGTCGCCAACCGGTGCGCCATTGTCTTTAGTTAATGGCGCAGCTTGAACACCAGCAGTAACTGCTGCAAGCATAGCTACGAGCAAAGAACGCTTAAACATGAATGTCATCTCTCAATAAATACCTTTCCTGCAGAGCATAAGGTACTAAAATTTAGTTTAGAGGTAAAAATGATAATTTTTATTAGCTCCATCGTTTTCTCAAATTGATCTTTAATAAATCAAAAATATTTTTCTATCAAAGATTTAAAGGCTAATATTTTTTATCATTACGAGGGATTATGTAGTTTTGCTACAATTGAAAACAAGCTGAGAAATATATGATTTTGGTTAATTTATGCGCGCATTATTACAAAGAGTTTTAGAAGCAAAAGTTATAGTTGATGGTCAAATCACAGGTGAAATTGAACACGGTATTTTGGTTTTTTTAGGACTGGGCAAAGACGATAATTTAGACAAAGGCAAAAAGCTGATTGATAAGATTTTAAAGTATCGTTTTTTTGATGATGAGCAAGGCAAAATGGGTTGGAACATCAGCCAAGCCGGTGGTGGTTTGTTGTTGGTGTCACAATTTACCCTGATGGCGCAAACTCAAAAAGGTTTACGCCCTGATTTTGGGCCGGCAATGCCACCTCAAGAAGCTAAAATTTTATATGAACAATTGGTTGAATATGCCAAAAGCCAATTTTCGCATGTACAAACCGGTATTTTTGCCGCCGATATGAAAGTGCATTTGGTCAATGATGGACCGGTGACTTTTAACTTAGACATTGAATAAAAATAAAGCCCGCGATTGCGGGCTTTATCTTAACGACCCATTTTTTGCTGGATCAAACGGCGCACTTGCTTAACTTTAGTTTTCACTTGTTTAGGCACGACCAACTGTGCACTACGGCTAAGCCAAACCAACAAACTAAAATCACCTTCCATTTTAATCGAACCGTTTTGTACACCGCTCATAATGGCTGAAGTATCGCCTTTGATTAAAGTTTTTACCGCTTGTTCGCTGTTTTCAAATTCTAAAACAAAATCTGCGGCTGCTTGACGTCCTGAAACTGTTGAAACTCTGCCATGATCTACCACAATTTGACGGACCATGCCCTGCTGCGTTGCAATCTCTAAACGAAATTGACGCTCTTGAATCAGGTCAATAAATTTAGGATTGCTGCGGGCAAGTTGCTTCATGCGTAACACTAAACCACTGACCAATAAATCAAGCGGATCGGTACTGACATCAACCAGCGGTAACTTCACCACAGGGAGTTTTGGAAATTTCATGTAAACAGCCTATTTTTAATTGTTTATAAATTATGCATGCTAGCACAATTTAAATTTTATTTTGTATAACAAGCGCTAAGCGAGCGCCAAGACAATAAAAATCAAAACTTATGTGCAAGATAATGGCTGTCACTCTCTAAAGGCGTATGTTCAATAGGCTGCTGTGGCGACTTATTTTGTTGTTGTAAATGACGATCTTCACGCAACAATAATACAACTAAACCTAACATCAACAAGGCAAATCCTAAACCATAAGCCATCAAGCTAGATAAATTAAATAGCCACATCATGCTTAAGGTAAACAGTTCAATCATCAATAAAGTGAGTGCCGCCAACACATAACGGCGATCAGGCGCGGCAAAGTACAATACCACCACGTTTATCAACAGTAATACAATCATTCATCAGCTCCGCAATGTTCGCTTTCGCTAAATTCGTCGCTGCTATTATGCGCAATTGAAGCTATAAAAAAACGTAAGCGAGCACTCAAAACGACATACCTTGTCGTGAAAAAAACGCAGCCTTAAGCTGCGTTTTTTAATTGATGCTCAATAGTTATGCATCACGATTTAAGTCTTTATCATGCACGCCAAGCAAGTACAACACACCATCTAAACCAACGCTTGAAATGGCTTGTTTGGCATTTTCACGTACCAATGGCTTAGCACGGAAAGCCACACCTAAGCCTGCAATTGAAAGCATAGGTAAGTCGTTGGCACCATCGCCTACCGCAATGGCTTGCTCGAGTGAAATACCCATTTCATCAGCAATTTGCTTGAGTAATAAGGCTTTACGCGCGCCATCAACGATATGACCTTTGACTTCGCCTGTGACTACGCCATCTTGAATATCTAAGATATTGGCATGCACTTCATCAATGCCTAATTTTGCTTGTAGATATTCGGCAAAATATTGAAAACCACCCGATAAAATCGCAGTACGGTAACCCAGTGCTTTTAAGGTTGAAATCAGACGTTCTGCACCATCGGTAATGGTTAAACGCTCAGCAATCTTAGAAAGCACTGAAGCATCCATACCTTTGAGCAGCGCAACACGGGCACGGAAACTCTCTTGAAAATCAAGCTCCCCTTGCATAGCACGCTCGGTGATTTCAGCCACTTGCGCACCTACACCTGCTTCAATGGCAAGCTCATCAATCACTTCTTGCTCAATTAAAGTTGAATCCATATCAAAGCAGACTAAACGACGATTACGGCGGTAAGCATTGTCTTCTTGTACTGCAATATCCATATTGAGTTCATTAGACAAACTCAAACACGCTGCACGCATGGCTGCTGCATCGAGCATTTGGCCTTTTAAACCAAACTCAACACACGCACGTTTACTTTGTTCTGGCTCATTGAGTACTGGACGCCCTGAAAGACGGGTTACAGTTTCAATGTTAAAGCCTTGCTCTGAAACAATCTGAGTTACGGCTTGTAAATGAGAGGCTTCAAGCTCAGGGGCAAGCGCGGTGACAATATAACGTGTACGCCCACCTTCACTGACCCACTGCTCATATTGCACTTGAGTAATCGGTTTAAAGCGCACAGTTAAGCCAATTTCGTGTGCTAAAATCAGAATTTCCTTCATCGCAAGCGCGGTTGCGGTTTGGTCTTCTGAAGCAACCACAATGCCTAAAGTGAGCTGGTTGTGAATGACGGCTTGACCGACATCAAGAATTTGTAAGGAATGAACGGACAACACCTGCATTAATCGAGTAAACTGATTAGGTTGGTCTGGCCCTAAAAATGAAATAAGAATGATTTCTCGCATGAATTGACTCGGGTCTGAGCTACAACTATTGTTAGAATCATAATCGAAATTGAATCGAATTGCCTTGGAAGTTTACGTTGAATGCGCCTAGACAAGGGCTATTTGCTAGCCTACTCATTGTAAGTTTTGCCCTACACACCTTTTTATTGGTGTTAGCCACAACTCATCAACTGAATGAAAACCGTGCCAATCAAGGTCAGTTGATGACCAGCCAATTGGTTACAGACAGTTTAACTGAGCTTGAGCCCGCCAATACGGTGTCTTTAGCGTTGTTAGCGAATCGTTATGCCACCAATCCAAGTGTGGCTTCAATTCGTATTTTAGATGCCAATCAACAGGTCTTAGCCACAGGTGGCTTAGCCAAAACCCGTGAAGGTGAAGTCTTCGTTCGCGATGCCATCCAAAATGAACAAAAAATTGGCAGCATTGAAATTACCCTCGTGCAACCAAGTACAGGCGAGATTTTGCGTAACCAATGGCTCATGATTTTGGTGTCTTTAATTGCCCATAGCGTGTTGTGGCTGATTTACCGTGCCATTGCCCGCCCAAGCCGTAAAGAATATTTAGAACGTATTAATCACGAAGCGCGTCTAAAACATGAATTACAAACCCTAAGCCAAGCTTTAGAGCAAGAAAAGCACAATACAGCTTTAGCATTGGCACAAATTGAGCAACAAGCGCAAAACAAACCTAAGCTCAAAGAGATTAAACCTGTAGTGCTTGATCAATCTGCGGTGGCATTAAGTATTCAATATTATGACCCGAAACAATTACTCAATTCGGTCAGTCCAACTGTGGCGGTGCCATATTTTAATTTGTGTCAGTTGTTCTTAAACAAAAGTATCGACTTATGTTTACAGCATTACAAACTCAATAGTCCTGATGTGGTGTTGGTACAGAACTTTAATGAACACGGCGCGATGCTGAGCGTGTCTTCTGAAAAAGCCGATGCAGTGAAATGTTTGGTGATGATTAGCAACGTGTTCCAATTGCTGTCTGAGGTGCTGTATAAGCGTTACCGTGAGGATAAACGCTTTGTGCTACAAACACGCACCGCTTTATCGACTGCCGTGCCTGCTATGCACTTGTCTGCGGCACAAGCAGCAGAGCGTTTAGTGCAACAGCTAGTAGCCAAAGAAAGTGCCTTGCAATTGGCCAATGAATTACTCAAACAATTGAGTGATCATTACGAATTGGTGGCCCTGCCTAATCCAAGCAATGCCCTGACTCGTCATGCCTTTATGATCAGTGGTATGGACGCGCAAACTGCTGAAGTCGCTCAACAGATCCGTAGTGAGATTTTAAAGAGTAAATCTGCAAGCAATGCATAAGAATGAAGGGATGCATCGCATCCCTTTTTTTTAATCTTGATGACGACTCGCCCAATAGGTGGCAAGTGCAGGTCCTGAGATATTGTGCCATAAACTAAAAATCGCACTTGGTACAGCCGTAATTGGTGATGCAGCAAAATGCACCGCGGCTAAAGCTACTCCTAAACCTGAATTTTGCATTCCCACTTCAATGGCAATCGCTTTACCATCGGCATAAGGTAATTTAAACAGACGACTTGCCCAATAACCAAGTAAGTAGCCTAAACCATTATGCAGCATTACCACGGCTAAAATTAATAATCCTGACTCTAAGATTTGTCCCTTACTGCCAGCAATAATGGCTGCCACGATGGCTACAATCGCCACCACTGAAATCAATGGCATCGCCGGCATATAATATTGAATATTGTGTTTTAAAATACCACGTACAATAAGCCCCAATACAATCGGTAACAGCACCACTTGTAAAATTGAAGTCAGCATCGACCATGCATTAATTTCAATCCATTGACTGGCAAGCAAGTAAAAAATTGCTGGTGTCAGTAACGGTGCTAGTAAAGTCGACACCGACGTACATGCCACCGACAGCGCTGTATTGCCTTTTGCCATATAGGTGATGACATTAGATGCCGTACCACCGGGGCAGCAACCCACTAAAATTACCCCAATGGCAATTTCAGGCGCTAAATTAAACAGCTTACATAACATAAAAGCCAAACTTGGCATTACGATAAACTGTGCCGCCACCCCAATCAACACCGCTTTAGGACTTTGCATCACACCTTTAAAATCAGCCAAAGTCATGGTCATGCCCATACCAAACATAATAATGCCGAGCATCCACGGAATATAGCTTTTAAGCCATATAAAAGTATTTGGACTGAGCATTGCAAGTAAGGCAAAGAGCAGTACCCAAAGCGCAAACGTCTTTTGTATAAAATTAGAAAAACCTAAAAATTTATGCATGGTTTTGATCTGCATTTAGAATTTGCGCAACATCTGCTGCCTGAATTTTATGTACCCCTGCGTGTTGCATTGCTTGCCATGCTTGCGCCAGCGAACCATTTAGATCTATCCCTTGGCAGGCATCTTCAATCACGTAGGTTTCAAAGCCTAAATTGGCACTATCTATGGCACTCCACGCTACACAAAAGTCGGTGGCTATTCCCACTACAAATACACGTTGAATGCCACGTTCACGTAAGTATCCAGCCAAACCTGTCGTAGTCTTTCGATCTGCTTCTTGGAAGGCAGAATAGCTGTCAATGTGTGGATTAACGCCTTTACGAATAATCAGTTGGGCATGATTGATATTTAAATCGGGATGAAAATCGGCATCATGCGTGCCTTGTACACAATGTGTTGGCCATAGCACTTGATTGCCATAATCCAGTTGCACACTGTCATAAGCCTGTTTATCTGGGTGTTGTTCGGCAAAGGAAATATGATCAACAGGATGCCAATCTTGGGTCAGCACAACCTGTTGAAATTGCGCTGCCAATTGATTAACTAACGGAATAATTTGATCGGCAGCAGCCACTGCTAAATGACCACCCGGTGTAAAACCATTTTGTACATCAACCACCAATAAGACACTTTTGTTGTTCATGTTCGTTATCCATCAACATTGCATTTTGTTAGCATCCTAGCGGATCTATAGATGGTTAAGCTACGTTTTTTAGGCAAAAAAATAGCCCACATCATGTGGGCTATATCAAGGTTGAAACTTATTGCGCGTCTTGAGTTTGCATACGTTTCACTAAGATCAGCATAAATACTGCTGAAATAATAATACATGGGATAGCAGCTGAGATTACACCTGTAGCGCCAAAGCCTGCTGTCAATAATGAACCAGCGATGGCAGGTCCAAGCATTGCACCTACACGACCTACCGCAGAGGCAACACCAACACCGGTTGCACGTACTTCAGTTGGGTAAACAATACCACCAAAAGCATATAATACGCCTTGGCAACCAATCACGAACGCACCCACTAAAGCAGAAGCAAGATACATTTGTGTTAATGAACCTGCCGCATTTAAAGCGATAAGACCTGCTAAAATACCACCGTACATTAAGATAATAACGTAAGATTTTTTCCAACGGTCAGTTAACATACCAAGAATAATCGTACCAATCGTTGCAGTGACCATGAAGTAGAACTGTGCAGTTGCACCTTCTTTACGGCTAAAGCCAAGCTCTTGGAACAATGAAGGTAACCAACTTAACATGATGTAAACCACCATCAATGTAAAGAAGTAACTTACCCAAATAAATAAGGTACGCAGCAGATTTTGCGAGTTAAATAGATCTGCAAAAGATCCACCTTGAGCTGCTGAACCTACTGGCGCTTGTGCAGCTAAATCTTTGGCTTTTAAGTATTCCTTAGATTCAGGTAATAACCACATCATCACTGGAATTACAATAATCGGTAATAAACCACCTAGATAGAAAATATTTTTCCAATTCGCACCAAATTCTGTACTTGCAATTAACGATAAAATTGCAGCACCCACTGGCATACCACAGTACATAAGACCTACAGCACGACCACGGTTTTGTGGAGATACCGCTTCCGATGCAAGAGTAATTAAGATTGGCATCGCCGCACCTAAACCTGCACCTGCTAAGAAACGTACTGCAAGTAAACTGTTAAAGCTATTGACCCATACAGTACATAAAGTAAAGACAGCGAAAATTGCAGTCGACCAAATCAATACCGTCTTACGACCAATACGATCGGCAATACGACCACCAACAAGTGCACCGGGTAATAAACCCAGAATCCCTGCACTAAAGAACACACCGAGTTGAGAGCTATTTAAGCCGAAACTTTCACGAATACCGGCAGCTGCAATACCTGCAGCTTGAATATCTAGACCTTCAATCACGGCAATAAGGAAACAAATCGCGACTGTAGTCACCGCGTGTTTGTTATCTGATCTTTGCATTGGATACTCCTTTGTTGCAATCAGTGGCCAATTTAGCCAGCAATCATGGCGAAGAGTGCATCTCTATACGAGCTATCAATAAGTTTAAGAAAATGCGCATTTAGAAAGGGTATATTGATAATTTATTGGAAAGTTATTTTTTTTCTGAGTGATTTTGATAGTCTTAAAATCAATTAATATGATTTAATTTTAGTCAAAAAATCCGAGTAAATTAGTATTAATTACTCAAGTTATTGATTTTTACAAAAAAATCCCTAGAAAGCGATTAATAGTTAAAAGCAATTATTAACCTATTCTAAACAGATCATTTACAGTTATTTATTATCCGTTAAATATACATTATAGATATATGATAATCGCTATTTAATCTTAAATTGATTAAAAAACTAGCATAAAGCACCACAAAATAACTTTTTGCATGAGTTTTTATGGCTTAAGTCTTATATAAATATTCAGAAAATTACTAGTGTTTAATTACAATTTGCTTTACCTTTAACATGTCTAATGCAGAGAAAGTAAAAGTTTAACGACCCCATCTTTTCTCAACTTTAGCTATTGTTTTTATCGACGATGAAAAAAGTATATTGTTCTTATGCGTTTCATCAGTCATAATTTAGCTAAGTAGACTCAGCGTTCAAAAAATCACGTTGATTTACTTACAAATCAAAATACAAATCCATCCAAATTCATGTTTTTCTAACCGTAATCGGATGGACAAATAGGATATTTTTTCAAATGACTCAACAAGCACAGACCATTCAGGGTTCAATTGTCGCAATCGTCACCCCTATGTTTGAAGATGGCAGCGTAGATTGGAAGGGTCTTGAGAAGCTCGTTGAGTGGCACATTGAGCAAGGTACCAACAGTATCGTGGCAGTGGGTACAACGGGTGAAGCCTCAACCTTGAGCATGGCAGAACACACACAAGTAATTAAAGAAATTATTCGTGTTGCCAACAAGCGCATTCCAATTATTGCCGGAACGGGTGCAAATTCAACACATGAAGCAATTGAGCTGACAAAAGAAGCCAAAGCTTTAGGTGCAGATGCTGCATTATTGGTGACCCCTTATTATAATAAGCCAACCCAAGAAGGTTTATATCAACACTATAAAGCGATTGCTGAAGCTGTAGATTTACCTCAAATCCTTTATAACGTACCAGGTCGTACTGGCGTTGATATGCACAATGACACTGTGATTCGTCTTGCAGATATTCCACAAATTGTGGGTATTAAAGATGCAACAGGCGATGTTGCGCGTGGTACAGCATTACTTGCAGGTTTACAGGGAAAAAATATGTCTGTGTATTCAGGTGATGATGCCACAGCCTATCAACTGATTGAACAAGGTGCCTTAGGTAACATTTCTGTGACTGCTAACATTGCACCAAAAGCAATGAGTGAAATTTGTGCCGCAGGTTTGGCAGGTCAGCACCAAGAAGCTGCTGCTTTAAATGCAAAAATTGCAAATCTTCACAATATTTTATTTTGTGAATCAAACCCAATTCCTGTGAAATGGGCACTTCATGAAATGGGCTTGATTGAGTCAGGTATTCGTTTACCGTTAACTCCACTTGCCCCAGCATATCGCGCGCCACTTCGTGAAGCACTTAAGGAAGTGGGCCTCATTTAATAAGAGCAAATTATGATGCAGTTACGTTTTGGTTTTATTCTCGCATTTTCCGCGATCAGCTTAGTTGGTTGTAATTCGGTTGTACTTGACAATGGTTCATTAGACTATAAAAAAGCAACTGAACTGAGCCCTTTGCAATATCCTGAAGGTGCGATGGTACGCCCATCAACGCCGCTGTATCCTGCGCCAACAGTTGACCCTTTAGCCATTGAAAATGCACCTGCATTTGAAAATAGCAAAGGCAATCGTTTTGATTTGCCACGCCCACAGTTGGCTCAAGCAACGCCCGCTCAAACAATGACAACAACGACCTCACGCCCAACCCCGTTGGTCGATGGTAATCAAAATCCATTACTTAAAATGGAAGGTGAAAGCAATGAAGTTTGGCAGTATACCCTTGCCACTTTAAGTAGCCTTAATTACCCCGTGACAAGTTCAAGCAAATATCGTTATCAAGCCTCTGTCCAACTTGATGGCAAAGCTGTTGTCATCAAATTGACCTCTTTAGGTTCTACGCAAACTTTAGCTGTATTCAACACAGATGGCAGTTTTGCAAATCAAGAGCTTGCCGCGCAGTTGTTAACCCAGATTTACCAAAATTGGCCAGCCTAGTCGTACTAGGCATTTTTTATGCAAAAGGTTCCCCTCATGTTAAAACAAACCTTGCTCTATACTGGTAAAGCTAAATCTGTTTATGAAACAGATAGTGCTGATCACTTAGTCTTAGTCTTCCGCGATGATGCTTCTGCATTCAATGGTGAAAAGATTGAACAGCTCGCGCGTAAAGGTAAGGTGAACAACCGTTTTAACGCCTTTATTATGGAAAAGCTTGCTGCTGCCGGCATTGAAACTCACTTTGAAAAACTTCTTACGCCAACTGAAGTTTTAGTGAAAAAATTACAAATGATTCCTGTTGAATGTGTCATTCGTAACTATGCTGCAGGTTCGCTTTGCCGTCGTCTAGGTGTAGAAGAAGGTAAAGAGTTAACTCCGCCAACATTTGAATTATTCTTTAAAGATGATGCTCTTGGCGATCCAATGGTCAATGAATCTCAAGCGATTGCATTGGGTTGGGCAAATGCAGAGCAACTTGCTCGCATGAAAGAACTCACTTACCAAGTGAACGATGTTCTTAAAGCACTATTTGCTGAAGGTAACATGCTTCTTGTTGACTTTAAACTTGAATTTGGTGTGTTCCACGACCGTATCGTACTTGGTGACGAATTTTCTCCAGACGGCTGCCGTCTATGGGATAAAGACACTAAGAAAAAGCTTGATAAAGACCGTTTCCGTCAAGGTTTAGGCGGTGTGGTTGAGGCATACGAAGAAGTTGCTACACGTATTGGTATCGACTTATCTGATCTTTAATTCAGAGCAAGTTTAAAAAAACCGAAGCTGATGCTTCGGTTTTTTTTATAAAAATACTGTTCCTGGTTGATAGCCCACGTATTTGGCGTATAACAATAACAACCATATACACATAACCACACATAAAACTAATCGCGTAATAATATTTAAACAGAACATGCCTGTGCCGTTTTTTGACATCCTTGTCACCTCATTTTATTTATTGTTGTTCTTCACTCCAGCGTCTTTGCTGTAAACGCTCAGCTTCTACTTCGCGTTTATTACGAGCCGATGTATATAACTTAGTCCCTTTTAATTCAGGCGGCAAATAATCCTGTGTGACAAAATGTTCAGGATAATTGTGTGGATATAGGTAATCCACGCCATAGCCTTCTTGCTGCATCATTTTGGTTGGTGCATTGCGTAAATGCAAAGGCACACTTAAATTAGCAGTCTTTTCAGCCAATTCCATGGCCCGATTAATGGCTAAATAGGTACTGTTACTTTTGGCACTGGTGGCCAAATACACAGCCGTTTGCCCTAAAATAATTCTCGCTTCTGGCATACCAATCGCCTGTACCGAGCGAAAACATTCACCAGCCAATAGCAGAGCATTGGGATTGGAGTTACCAATGTCTTCAGATGCTGCAATTAACATACGCCGCGCAACAAACACTGGATCTTCACCGCCTTTAAGCATACGTGCTAGCCAATACAAACTGGCATCGGGATCACTGCCACGAATGGATTTAATCAAGGCTGAAACCAAATCATAATGCTGCTCACCAGATTGGTCATAGCGCGCAATATTTTGCTGCGCCACACGTACTACCACAGCATTATCAATCACATTTTCAACATCAGGTTCAAAAGTATTGGCAATTAAATCGAGTAAATTAAGTGCTTTACGTGCATCGCCTGCTGCAAATTGAATTAAAGCATCAAACTCGCCAATTTGAATATGGCGTTCTTTTAAAAACTGATCTTGCTGTAATGCATAACGTAATAGCTGTTCAATTGCCTGTTCATCTAAGGCATTTAAACGATACACCTGACAACGTGATAACAATGCATTATTGACTTCAAAAGATGGATTTTCTGTGGTCGCGCCAATTAAGGTAATTTTGCCCTTTTCAACCGCGCTCAATAAGGCATCTTGCTGTGATTTATTAAAGCGATGTATTTCATCAATAAATACCACAGGCGTCAGTAAATCACCGCTGTCGGCAATAATTTCACGCAACTCTTTTACCCCAGTATTGAGCGCGGATAAACTAATAAAAGGACGGTCTACCGCTTGCGCCAATAACAATGCAATGGTGGTTTTACCAACTCCTGGTGGCCCCCAAAAAATTAACGAAGGTAGATGACCTTGGTCAATCATTTGTCTTAAAGGTGCTTGCTCACCGAGCAAATGTGCTTGTCCAATAATTTGGCTTAAGTCGCGTGGTCTTAAGCGTTCAGGTAGTGGAATTAAAGTCTCTGACATCGTCATATTCTTGTAGTGATCTTAATTCAAAGTCTACTATGTAATTTTAAGCTATGGCTAGTTGTCGCTGAATATCACTAAAATACTTCGCTTACATACGATGATAATAAAATATTATTTTTGTTGAAGATGCGTAAAAATGGAAAGTTTCAATATTTAGCATTCAGATGTTTATTGCTATACTTCAAGCTTAGTCTGTGATCTCTTTCACGATTTAATATTTTTTCAAGAGTGTAATCAAGAAAAAAATGCAATCCTCGCTCAAAAATAAGCACTCCATTTCTCATGCTCAGGATTGCAGTATACCAACGCATATCTCGAGGCTTCTTGCCGCTTCTGCATCGGAACGTACTTTAAATATTTTAAACTTGATTCCGCAATTGCTGTGTATTAAGACCAAATCCCAACATTATTTTTGTAATACAGCCTTAAATCAATACTTAGGCAAAAATTTAAATCATTCTGCTCGTCAGCATATAGGCTATTTCATTCATCCTGAAGATCGTGAAAATCTAACTGCATTATGGGATGAAGCTTCTATTTTAAATCAAGATTTTCAAAAAGAATGTCGTATTAAAAACTTACAGCAGCGTTATCAATGGTTTCGTATTAATGTGCAATTTAAACCACATCCCGATCTGGATTGGATTGCCACTTTAGATTGCATCCACAATTATGTGGTAGAGCGAAAACTTTATAAGCAGCAACAGATTAACCAAAAAAAGTTTTTAGATAGTAGTGCCGACTGTATTAAAGTCTTTAGCCCAGATGGTCGAATCACCTATATTAATCAATTTGGTCGTAATGTGTTACTTGAGCCTGAACAAAAATTAAATAATTTATTTTGGCTAAACTTACTCGATAAAACGGTACAACCTCAAGGTGTAACAGCCTTAACCAAAGCCCAAAAAGGCCATCAAGCACGTTTTTCAAGTATGACACAACGTAGAGATGAACCTATTTATCACTGGGATAATCTGTTAACCCCTTTATTAGATGAAAAAGGGCAAGTCAAACATATCTTATGTATTTCAAGAGATACCAGTCAGCAGATTCTTGCCGAAAAACGTCTTGAACATGCCTATACCTTTGATGATCTCACGCAATTGTATAATCGACGTGCCTTTCATCAACTCCTTGAACAATCCATTGTACAAGCACAAGCTGATGCTATATCGGTAGGTTTGGTCATGCTAGATTTAGATTGTTTTAAAAATTTAAATGATACGCTGGGTCATATGGCAGGTGATCATTTACTCAAAGTGTTTGCCTATCGTTTAAAAAAAGCTTTTCCTGAGCCTATGGTAGTTGCACGTTTTGGTAGCGATGAGTTTGCGATTATTATTCCTGATTTAAAATCTAAACAGGAGTTAATTGATTACGCGCAGCGTGCCGCTGAACAACTTGACACCCCAATTTATTATGAATCACAATACATCAATGGTGGGATCAGTATTGGTTGTGCCAGTTACCCTGAAAATGCCAGTAGCGCTGCACATTTAGTTCGCTGTGCGGATACCGCCTTAAATGATCTTAAAAAAACCGGTGGCGGTGGGGTTTTACCTTTTAATCATGACATGCTGCAAGCGCTAGAGCGTACTGCACAGAAGCTTAACTTAGCGCGTAAAATTTTACTTCATGATAGTGTAGTACCGTATTACCAACCAAAAGTGAATTTAAAGACAGGAAAAATTGTCGGCTTTGAAGCTTTATTACGTTGGTATGATCAAGGCGGTGGAGTCCAATCTCCGGTAGATATAGAACCTGCTTTTGAAGACTTTGCTTTAGCCACGCGCATGAGCGAAGTAATGCAACGTAAGGTGTTTAGTGATATTCGCTACTGTCTAGAGCACAATATCCGCTTACATCCTGTGGCGATTAATGCAGCACCAGTTGAGTTTTTACGCGACAATTATGCCGAGAGTTTACTGGCTCATTTAGATGAATATAATATTGCACCACAATTCATAGAAATTGAAATCACTGAGCAAAGTTTAGAAGCGCGTGGTGCAAGTTATGTACTCAGAGCCTTAAAAAAGCTCAAACATGCTGGCATCCGTATCGCTCTTGATGACTTTGGTACTGGGCATTCTTCTCTAACGCGTCTTAAAGACTATCCAATTGATATTCTTAAAATTGATCGTAGTTTTATTGAAAAAATGCACACTGATCCAAGTATTTTAGCCATCGTGACTGCAATTGGACAACTCGGTCCATCTATGCAAATTGAAATCTTAGCTGAGGGCATAGAAACCGCAGAACATGTTGCCAGCTTAGAACAACGTCAATGCGTCACGGGGCAAGGCTTTTACTTCCACAAGCCAATGCCAATTGATGAAGTCGTTACTTTAATCAACAGCCTTTAACGCACCCACCGTACAATATAATCTTCAATATCATCTTCATGAATATCAAGCTCTGATACACAGCGCCCTGCCACAGATTTTCGCGCTTGAATGACATTATCACGCGAGCCTGTATTTAAATAATGCCATGTAGGCAGTGGTTTATTTTCATGTAAACGACGATAGGCACAGCTGTTAGGTAACCAATGAATCGTGTTTAATTTTTCTGGGCTTAATTGAATACAATCAGGTACATGTGCTAAACGATTGCTATAGTCGCTGCAATGCCCAGTTTGGCAGTCGAGTAATTTACATGCCACTTTGGTATAGGCAACCTCATTACTTTCATCGTCTTCAAGTTTAATCAAGCAGCATAAACCACAGCCATCACACAGTGCTTCCCACTCTGCACCAGTTAATTGATCAAGGCTATAATTTTTCCAAAACTCAGGACGTAATTCAGTGCTCATCACATAGATACTAATTATAAACGCGCGATTATAGCAGCTTCACATGCTAAATTTTGGGTCGTTCATCCAAGTTCTCCCTATGCTTTAATATGTAATTTGAACACTTTATCAACAAAAGCCTAACAATCTTGGCGCTACTGACTTCTATACTTTAATTGGTATAACAACAATATGAGGGAGAAAACCATGTTCCGTTGGGCGATTATTTTTGCCGTTATCGCTTTAATTGCCAGTTTGCTTGGCTTTGGTGGCGTAGCCGGTTTATCTAAAGATTTTGCCGTTATTTTATTGGTTGTGGCTGTAATTTTAGCCATTGTTGGTTTCTTTTCTCGCAAAGTCTAAAGCAACATAATCTGTATAAAAAAGAAGAAGCACGCTTCTTCTTTTTTTTTGCGTAATAAGGTACAACTAAAGCTAAAGAGAAACTTTTATAAAAAGGGATAAATTTTCATGGCCTTAAGCATTCAAACACGCGAAATTGAATATACTGCACCAGATGGCACTCAATTGATTGGCTACTTTGCAGCACCAGAACATGCACAAAATCTAGCAGGTGTTTTGGTTGCACCAGAATGGTGGGGACGCAACAGTTATACCGAACAACGCGCGCGTGAATTGGCACAACAAGGCTATGCAGCTTTCGCCATTGATATGTATGGCGATAAAAAATCAACCACAACTGCAAGTCAAGCCAATGAATGGATGACGCAAACCTTTCAAAATCCACATACCATTGTAGAGCGCGCCAATGCAGCTTTAGCCACTTTAGCCGCCCAAGACCAAGTGGATGCTAACAAATTAGGCGCAATTGGCTTTTGCTATGGCGGTAAGGTGGTACTTGATTTAGCCCGCTCAGGTGCAGCTCTTCAAGCAGTGGCCACTTTCCATGCCGCTCTTGCAGCCAATGCCCCAGCTGAAAAAGATAAAGTTCAAGCAGAAATTTTAGTGTTACACGGCGAGCTTGATAGCATGGTAAGCCTTGATGACGTGGCTAAATTTAGAGCAGAGATGCATAATGCCCAAGTTGAGCATCACGTCATGATCTTTAAAGACGCGAAGCATGGCTTTAGTAACCCACAAGCCGATGAGCGTGCCAAAGCCAACGGTGTCGATTTAGGCTATAACCCACAAGCCGAAGCTGAAAGCTTAGATGCGATGTATGCCCTACTGGCGCGCCGTTTAGCTTAAATTTTTCCCATTTTATAACAATAAGGAGCATCACCATGACATGTACTTACTGCGATTTTGACGAATACGACGTGATTGCTAAAAATGATTTTGGTGTGGTTTTACCTGAACCAAAACCTCTTTCTCAAGGTCACTGTGTGATTATTCCGCTGCGCCATGTGTCTTCTTTTTTTGAAGTCACGGACAAAGAGCGTAAAAGCCTGATGTCATTGCTTGAACTGGCGCGCAACGAATTGGTATTACGTCATCAACCGGCAGGTTTTCATGTGGGCTTTAATGATGGTGATATTTTTGGTCAACATGCTCAGCATCTGCATGTGCACATTATTCCACGTTATGAAGGTAAAAATTTGCAACTTGATGAACGTTGGGGCATGCAGGCTTCGGCTTAATACGACCTAATTTGACGCAATCAAGATGATGCTTCGGCATCATCTTTTTTTATGCGATATACTCATGCGCTCATTTTGAGTCTGAGTTGCTATGAGTGAATTTCGTTTTTCTGATGCGTTATTAAGCTGGTTTGATGTGCATGGTCGACATGATTTACCGTGGCAAGTGGCTGATGACCCTTATAAAGTTTGGGTCTCTGAAATTATGTTGCAACAGACTCAAGTGAAAACGGTATTGCAGTATTTTGAGCGTTTTATTCAACGCTTTGCAACGGTCAACGATTTAGGCACAGCAAATTGGGATGATGTCGCACCCTATTGGGCAGGGCTTGGCTATTATGCGCGTGCACGTAATTTACATAAAGCGGCAGGCATAGTAGCAAGCCAAGGACATTTTCCAACTGATTTAGAAGGTTGGATGGCACTGCCCGGTATTGGGCGCTCAACCGCAGGCGCTTTGATGTCGCTGGGTTTACGTCAATATGGCGTGATTATGGATGGTAATGTCAAACGTGTGTTGGCGCGTTTTTTTGCCATTGAAGATGATTTATCTAAACCAATACATGAACGCAACATGTGGAACATTGCAGAAGATCTGTGCCCCACCAAGCGTAATCATGACTATACCCAAGCAATTATGGATTTAGGTGCAACGGTATGTACACCTAAAAAGCCCTTGTGTTTATATTGCCCTATGCAGGCACATTGTCAGGCGCACCAACAAGGTTTAGAGCAGCAACTTCCGTTTAAAAAAACCAAGAAGCCCGTTCCCGTTAAATCAGCGCAAGTGTTACTCATTAAAGATCAACAACATTGGCTATGGCAACAACGTCCGCATAGTGGCTTATGGGGTGGCTTATGGTGCTTACCTATTATTGAAGAACCTGAGCAATTTGCAGATTTATGTCAAAATTTAGGTTTAAGTCAGGTCATTCAACGCGCTGAAATTACCCACAGCTTTACGCATTTTACTTGGCAACTTGAAGCCTTATGTTTTGAAGTGCCTGCTGATCAACAACAACAGATATTAAATCAGTTGGGTGGTCAGTGGTTAAAACCAGAAATGGCACATGACATGGGAATTCCCACTGCAATGAAGAAATTGATTTCAGCTGTTCAGGTATGACATAGTCATCCCCATAATAATAAAAACCCAAGGGGTGATCTATGCCGTATCAATTGCTTGTTTTAACACTGTTCAGCCTCATTTTAGTGGCGTGTACTACACGCCCACCTGCCCCGCCAGCGATTCCTCAAGATCCAAGTACACACCTGAAAAACACCCCTTTACCACAAAAATTTACCCTACCTGTTGTAGGTATTCAAAGCCATGAACTACGTGACACTTGGGGTGCGGCACGCGGTCAAGGACGTCGTCACGAAGGTATTGATATTATGGCGCCACGCGGTACAAAAGTATTAAGTGCCACAGAAGGTGTCATTGCCGACTTACGTAATAACAATTTGGGTGGTAAAGTAATTTGGATACTCGGCCCTAGTTCTAGCTGGCATTATTATGCGCATTTAGATGTCCATCGTAGTGACTTAAAAGTTGGGGACTATGTTCGTCGTGGGGAACATCTTGGTTTTGTAGGCAATACAGGTAATGCCAAAGCCACCGCTCCTCACTTGCACTACGGTTTATATTTACAAGGTAAAGGGCGTGGTGCAGTCAATCCATTTTTATATTTACGTTAATTTTAGGAAGTTTTCATGTCAGAAGCGTTGATCAATCGTCTGGTAGAGTTTGCTGAATCAGGCAATCAACAAAAAATTGTGTTGGCAGGTCAAAGCCATCAAGGCTGGATCATGGAAATTAGCGACGAAGCCTTACAAATTAGTACAGGTTTTGCTGAAAAAACCGGTAAAGATATTTGGATCGATTTTAATGAGCTACAACAAGCTGAGCTTTGGTTTTGGGATAACCAACAAGATCAATGGGTAGAATTTAAACTCTAATTGAGTATATAAGGAGGAGCAAACCATGCTGAGCCGCTGTTCGTGGTGCTCCACCGACCCTATGTATCAAGATTATCATGATCAAGAATGGGGGCGTCCTGTGCATGAACCACATTTGCTGTTTGAAATGCTGTGTTTAGAGGGGCAACAGGCTGGGTTGTCATGGCTCACCGTTTTAAAAAAACGCAGCGCTTATCGTGCGCATTTCTTTCAATATCCTATTGCCTATATTGCTAATCTTTCAGACGCTGAGCTTCAGAAAAAATCACAAGATTCAGCTTTGATTCGTCATTTAGCTAAACTTAGCTCTATTCGTGATAATGCAATCGCATGGCAAAATATGCAAAGTAAAGGCTTTGAAATGCAGCAATGGTTATGGCGTTTTGCCGAGCATTCTACTCAGCCAGTTCAGCGTCCTGAACACCCCATTCCACAATATACACAAGCCAGTATGTTAATGTCTAAAGCCTTAAAGCAGCGTGGTTTTAAATTTATTGGACCTACAATTTGTTATGCATTTATGCAAGCGGTGGGTATGGTCAACGACCATGAAGCAAATTGTGCTTTTAGATATGTACATTAAAAGCTATCTAATTGATTGATTTAAAATAATATGTATAAAAAGTGTGTTTGCACCTAAAAAGCGTCTAGCTTATTTAACTTGATCAGCATATATTTAGAGCTATTGTTTAATCCCATCATCTTTATGGTGACACGGTACACTTGCGCCCGACGTATTTGACCGAAGAATTTTTGAGAAAAACTTATGAGTAAAGCCTTACCCATCGCTGTTGCAGTGCTTTTAGGCGGTGCTGCTCTTGTACCTGTTTACTATGCATCACAAAATCCGGCAACACTAACTGCTAAAGCTGACCCAAATGCCAAGCCAATTGCAAAAATTAGCTATGCATTAGGCTATGAAGTGGCTCATCAAACTCCACCTGAATTAGACGTAAATAGTTTTGTAGCTGGTATTCGTGACGGTCATGCGCGTACTGCACCCGCTTATACAGAACAACAATTACAACAGGCTTATGAGCAATTCCAAAAAGAGATGCTAGCCGAGCAAGAAGCGCAAACAACACAAGCCGAAGCTTCAAGTGATGCTTTCTTAACGGAAAACAAAACCAAGCCGGGTGTGCAAACTACTGCATCAGGTTTACAGTATAAAGTGACCCAAGAAGGGACAGGTAAATCACCTACTGCAACTTCAGTTGTAAAAGTGCATTACACGGGTAAATTGGTTGACGGTAAAGTCTTTGATAGTTCAGTTGAACGTGGTGAGCCAATTGAATTCCCACTTAATCAAGTCATTCCGGGTTGGACCGAAGGTTTACAACTGATGAAAGAAGGTGGCAAAGCGACACTTTATATTCCAAGTCACTTAGGTTATGGCGAACAAGGTGCTTCAGGCATGATCCCACCAAACAGCACGCTGATTTTTGATGTTGAATTAATTGAAGTTAAATAATTCAACACTGTATTTAAGGAGAGCCAAATGCTCTCCTTAATTTATTTTGAGATCATGTTATGAAAAAAACCTTATCTGTACTTGCTTTAACTTTTTGTAGTACCAGTTTTGCTGCTGACATTAACAATAAAAGTAGCTTAGAAAAACAAGTCGGTTATAGTCTGGGTTACAGCATGGCTGACAATAATAGTGACGTCTTTAAAAATATTGATATTGATGCATTTTTACAAGGCTTTAAAACGGCACTTGCAGGCAAAAATGCCAGTTTAAGCACAGCCGACATGGGCACAGCAATTAGCCAATATCGTCAAGCCAGCGAAAGTAAAGCCCTGGTTGAATTTCAAAAACAAGCGGCTGATAACCTTGCACAAGGTCAGGCTTTTTTAGCAGCCAATGCAAAAAAATCAGGTATTCAAGTCACCGCTTCTGGCTTACAGTATCAAGTGCTAAAGTCAACGCAAGCTAAAAAACCCAAAGCATCTTCTACAGTGCGTGTGCATTATGAAGGTCGTTTACTCGACCAAACCGTATTTGATAGTTCAATTGCCCGCCAACAACCGGCTGAGTTTGCGCTTTCGCAAGTGATCCAAGGTTGGACTGAAGGCGTACAATTAATGCCTGTGGGTAGCCAATATCGTTTTTTTATTCCAGCGCATTTAGCTTATGCTGAAACTGGTTCAGGCGATGTTATTGGTCCCAATAGTACTTTGATTTTTGATATTGAATTACTAGCAATTTTAGATTAAAAAAAGACCGCCTCGGCGGTCTTTTTAATTATGGGCGTAAATGACGTGGGCGGATGCCTGTTAATATTAAACCTACAGCATAGGTCACCGCGCCTACCATGCATAAGCCCAGTACTTGCGCTACGCGTAACCACTCTGCAACATCTCCGTTATACCAAGTTAAGGCATAGGCTAAGGCGAGTACCATTAAGCTATTGGCAATCAAAAATTGCAGCATGAGCTTTTTCCAATGTGTGCCAAAGCGGAAAATATCGCGTTTGTGTAAATAAAAATATAACAGGCCAGCATTGACTAAAGCCGAGCCGGAAGAAGCTAAAGCCAATGCCATGTGCTCTTCTTGCCATCCCATAAACTTAAATACACCAATCAAGATTAAGGTCAGTACCGCATTGACTGCCACAGTCATTAAGCCCACCCGCACTGGTGTTTTCGTGTCTTGTTGGGCGTAAAAACCTGGCGCAAAAACTTTAATCAGCATAAAAGACAATACCCCCGCACTCATACATTGCAAGGCAAGTGCCGTCATTTGCGTATCAGCTAGGGTAAATTGACCACGTTGGAAAAGCGTTTGAATAATTGGGGTCGAGAGCATAAATAAAGCCAAACTCGCAGGCACACCGGCAAGTACAATAATTTTAGCGGCCCAATCCATCATATTGCGATATTTGGTTTGATCTTGTTCGGCATGACGCGCTGACAATGCCGGTAAGATTACCGTACCAATCGCTACACCAATTAAACCCAATGGTAACTCTGTCATACGTTCAGCACTGTATAACCATGACACCGAACCATCTTGCATAAACGAAGCCCAAATAGAATTGAGCAATAGGTTAATTTGCGTGACTGAAACACCAAATAATGCCGGTAGCATCAGCTTTAAGATACGTTCTACACCCTCATGTTTAAAATCAATTTTAGGTGGAATCAGCAGCTTTTTGCGCCATAGCTCAGGAATTTGTAAGGCAAGTTGTAAAAAGCCCGCCACAATCACCGCCCAACCCAAAGCCATAATTGGCGTTGCCATATAAGGCGTGAGCCACAATGCCCCTGCGATCATGGACAAATTCAGCAATACAGGTGCAAATGCAGGCGTCGTAAACGAGCCATAACTGTTTAAAATGCTGCTGGCAAATGCAGTGAGTGACATAAAAAGTAAATATGGAATCGTGAGACGAAACATATCTGTAGCTAAGGCAAATTTCTCTGCATCATCATGAAAACCCGGCGCATAAACATACATAATGGCAGGAGCTGCGATCATGGCAATCAAAGTCAATAAAGTCATGAATGTGGCTAAACAGCCAAAGACTCGACTAATTAAAATTTGCACTTCAGCATGGGTACGCGTGGTTTTGTATTCAGTTAAAACCGGAATAAAAGCTTGTGAAAATGCCCCTTCAGCAAACAAACGCCGAAAAAAGTTCGGAATTCGAAACGCAATGACAAAAGTGTCAAAGTCTTTGCCTGCACCAAACACCCCAAGCAACACTACATCACGGACTAAACCCATGACACGTGAGAGCATGGTCATTGCACTCACAATAAAGGTCGATCGCCACAGCGCCATCAGAAGCACCTACAGATTAAATTGAACGCTATTGTAAAGAAAGGCATGCCCTATCGCATGCTTAAAATCATTCAAAATGTGTCGAATCACGTAACAAGTCACGAAATTTTTGCCACTGAAAATACGGGCCCGGATCGGTTTTACGTTGTGGTGCAATGTCAGAATGACCGGCAATATGTGAGGAAATTTTTGGATAAGCTTGACGTAAAGCATGCGTAACTTGACTTAAAGCCTGATATTGCAGGTCACTAAACGGCTGATCATCACTTCCCTCAAGTTCAATGCCAATCGAATAATCATTACATTCTGCTTTGCCTAAATAACTTGAACGGCCTGCGTGCCAAGCTCGGTCATTGAAATTCACAAATTGCAAAACTTCGCCGGTGCGCAAAATCAAAACATGTGCAGAAACTTGCATGCCTTCAATGGTCTTAAAATAAGGATGCTCACTCCAATCCAATTGATTTTGAAAAAATTTTTCAATATAGCCACCGCCAAATTGCGATGGTGGCAAACTAATATTATGAATCACTAACAGTTGAATTTCAGTGCCTTGTGGGCGCTGATTATAGTTTGGCGATGGCACCTGCCTTGCCCCAATCAGCTGACCATGTTCCACAACAAAAGTAACAGCCTGTGACATGATGCACGTCCTTAAAAATAATTAAAATAAAATAAAAACTGGGCTCCATGCTAAAACTTTCTTGGTAAAATCTCAAACCTTGCAAAGAAATTGGATAAAAAATCAGTCATTTTAAAGTAACAATGCTAATATAAGCCGCAATTTTTGATAGACGTTATAAGATACGGAACTTCGCATGAGCATCTCTCAATCTTTGTTAGAAGAATCAATTCAAATCAATATTCAGCATGCCTTGCAAGAAGATATTGGTGACGGTGACATCACGGCTTTATTAACACCTGAAGATGAACAAGCTACGGCAACCATTATTAGCCGTGAACAGATGATTCTTGCCGGTCGTCCTTGGGTCGATGCGCTGATTCAAGCTTACGATGCTACAGTAGAAGTGACTTGGTTAAAGCAAGAGGGCGAAACTGTTGCAGCCAATGAAGCCTTTTTAAAGCTCGCAGGCTCAGCACGTAGCTTACTTACCGTAGAGCGCCCTGCCCTGAATTTTATTCAAACTTTGTCGGCTGTAGCGACCAAAACGGCACTATATGTCAAAGAGTTAGATGGTTTACATACCAAACTTTTAGATACACGTAAAACTCTACCGGGCCTGCGTATTGCACAAAAATATGCAGTGGCGATTGGTGGTGGTCAAAACCATCGTTTAGGTTTATTTGATGCCTTTTTAATTAAAGAAAATCACATTATGGCCGCAGGTGGCATTGCGCAAGCGATTGCCAAAGCCCATCAAATTGCACCGGGTAAATTGGTTGAAGTTGAAGTTGAAACTTGGGATGAGCTCAATCAAGCGTTAGAAGCCAAAGCCGATATTGTGATGCTGGATAACTTTAGCCAACAACAAATGATTGATGCAGTGAAACATGTTGCAGGACGTTGTAAATTAGAAGCATCGGGTAATATTACTATTGCCAATTTACGTGAAGTGGCGACTACAGGTGTCGATTACATCTCAATGGGTGTTTTGACTAAAGATGTAACAGCCATTGATTTATCTATGCGCTTTAATGGTTAAGCAAAAACAGCCAAAATATGAAGGGTGCTATAAAGCACCCTTTTTTATGCTTTAATCATCGTCACGATTTTGCTCACGGTCATCACGGTCATCACGGTCATCACGGTCATCACGGTCATCACGGTCATCACGGTCATCACGGTCATCACGGTCATCATGATCGTCTTTTTGTTCACTGCGTTGTTGTTCTCGTTCTTCGCCACGATCCATACAGGCGGTCATACTAAATGCCATTGCCATAATGATTAAGCCTAAAAAAATTGTTTTCATCAGCAGTTTCCATGTTGTGGTCTTATTTTATTTAAACAAAGAATGCGGCTTGGCTGTGCTGCAAAATGTAAAAACGCACCCGAAGGTGCGTTTTTGAGCTCAGCTTGAATGCTTACCAACCTAAAGCTTCTTGTTGTTTTTTCACTAATTCTTGAATGCCTTTTTCAGCCATTTCTAACATGGCATTGGATTGCGCACGGGTAAATGGTTTTTCTTCGGCTGTGCCTTGAATTTCAATAAACTCACCGGCTTGGGTCATCACCACGTTAAGGTCAGTTTGGCAGTTTGAATCTTCTTCATAGCAAAGATCAAGTAACACCTCATCTTGATACATACCTACAGAGATTGCCGCCACTAAGCCTTTTAGTGGATCTTGTTTAATGCGTTTTTTCTCAAGCAACACATTCATGGCATCCACTAAAGCCACCGCTGCACCTGTAATTGAAGCAGTACGCGTACCACCGTCAGCTTGAATCACATCACAGTCAATGGTAATGGTATGTTCACCCAATTTTTTCAAATCCACCATAGCACGTAAACTACGGCCAATTAAACGTTGGATTTCTTGCGTACGACCACTTTGTTTACCACGTGCCGCTTCACGGTCGCTACGCGTATGGGTCGAACGTGGCAACATGCCATATTCAGCAGTAATCCAACCTTGACCCTGACCTTTTAAGAAACGTGGTACAGAGTTATCAATACTTGCAGTACAAAGGACTTTGGTATGACCGAATTCAACCAATACTGACCCTTCTGCGTAACGTGTATAGTTACGGGTAATTTTCACGTCACGTAATTGATCTGCTGTTCGTTGGTCGATACGCATCATAGAAGCTATCCTAAGGATTTAAAATTGAAGAGCTTGAGTATAGCAGATTAAAACTCACGTTTTGCCTGCAAAATGGAGGCTGTTTTTTGCTAGACTACAGACAAATTTTCTCAGATAAACACTATGCCTATTCGTGAAGAACAAAAACAACAAACCCATCAAGCTTTGCTTAATGCAGTGCTGAGTTTAAGTTGTCAGGGTCGCACGTTTAGCAGCATGAGCTTGCGTGAGATTACCGGTGAGGTCAATCTTGCACCTGCAACTTTCTACCGTCATTTTCAAAATATGGATCATTTGGCTTTAGAGCTGATTGATCATATTGGTATTTTCTTAAAAGCCTGTTTTGGCAATATATGTAAAATGGCAGTCAAAGAACCTTATGATCACGAACAACGTTTAAATTATTTATTTGATGTGGTCAGTAAGCATCCTGAATATTGGTCTTTTTTTATTCATGAGCGTAGTAGTGGCTCAACAATTATTCGTCAAGCCATTAAACGTGAAGTGAAGTTTTTAGTGCAATACACGGCAAGCACCATACAAAATATGCAAAATTTTGCTGCCGTCAAAGATACCGAAGAATTACCCATTTTTGCTGATATATTCGTCAACATGACTTTTTGTTGGGTGATCCAATGGTTGGATTTACGTTATGTAGAAGATGTCATTCAACAAAAAATTGCACAAGACAAGGTCAAGGTTAAAGCCTTATTACAAACTCAGCTGATCTATGGCGGTATTCAAACTTGGCAATAAAAAGCTGCCCTTAGGCAGCTTTGATAAGTTGCAATTACTTGGCTTTACGTTCTTTTTCAACGAGGTAATTGATGACCTGTACTACCTTGCCATCATCACCTTGCACCACATATTTACCGTTAACTACCACAGCAGGTACGCCTGTCAATTGGTATTGCTTGGCCAATTGATTAGCTTTGCTGACTTTAGCGGTAATTGGGAACGAATTATATAAACTATTAAATTTTGCTTCAGGCACACCATATTTTACAAAAAATTGTGCTTGCGATTTTTGATCAAAAATTTGCTGACCTTTATCATGAATGGCATGGAACAAAGGTAAATGGATTTTGCGACGGATTTGCAGTGCTTCTGCCACGTAATAACCGCGCGCGCTTTGCTCCCAAACAGGGTTCATTGCCGCCGGTGTACGCACAAAGTTTACATCTTTTGGTAGTTTACGTAACCATGCCTGCATATGCGGTTCTAAAGTAAAACAGTGACCACAGCCATACCAAAAGAATTCACGGACTTCAATCTTGCCTTTTACATCCACGACACCCGGATTTGGCAGCACCGTGTAGTCTTTCCCCGCGACAAAATTAGCAGCCATAGCGCTACCTGAAATCGCAAACATTGCCGTTGCAATACTGCCCAACACAAATTTTTTCATTGAGTGGTTTATCCTCGAAATAATTCTGCTTAGTTTAGGCAAATACTATAAAACAAATATGCAAATTTAGTTTTGATTGTGTGAAGTTTTTTAGTGCTTTTATCGCTTTTTTCCAAATAGTCGCTACACTAGGATTATTTAAATTATAACGACTTAAATTGAGGTGGCACCCATGTCGCAACTGAATGTTGACCCGCAAGAAATTGCTAAATTTGAAGCATTCGCAGCCATATGGTGGGATCAGCATTCTGAGTTCCGCCCGCTGCATATGATTAACCCGCTACGTTTAAATTGGATTGATGAACACGCAGGTGGGTTAAGCGGTAAAAAAGTGCTTGATGTGGGTTGTGGTGGCGGAATTTTAGCCGAAAGCATGGCGCGCCGTGGTGCCAATGTTTTAGGCATTGATATGGGTGAAGCGCCGCTCAATGTGGCACGTTTACATGCCGAGCAAGAAAATGTCAGCAATATTGAGTATCGCCAAGTGCCCGTTGAGCAACTTGCCGAAGAACAAGCGGGTCAATACGATGTGGTGACTTGTATGGAGATGCTAGAGCATGTCCCTGACCCTGCATCAATTATTTTAGCCTGCCAAAAGCTAGTAAAACCGGGTGGTCATGTGTTTTTCTCCACCATTAACCGCAATCCAAAAGCATATTTATTTGCCATTATTGGTGCCGAATACGTTTTGCGGATGTTGGCTAAAGGCACACATGACTATAGCAAGTTTATTAAACCATCCGAGCTTGCACGTGACATCCGAGCGGCTAATTTAAAGCTCAAAGATATGACCGGTTTACATTATAACCCATTGACCAAAAACTATTGGTTAGCCCCAAATGTCGATGTCAATTACATGGTCTATACCGTCAAAGAAGAGGCTTAAATGAAAGCGGTTTTATTTGATCTAGATGGCACGTTAATTGATACCGCAGCCGATTTTGTACGCATTATTCAAAATATGTGCCGTGAGAAAGGCATGAAGCCTGTCGCAAGCGAGTTGATTCGTGCCCAAGTATCGGAAGGTGCACGAGCGATGGTCAAATTGGTTTATCCTGAATTAGATGTGAATGACCCAGAATTTTTACAGCATCGTCAACGCTTTTTAGATATCTATGGCACTGATATTGCAGTCGACACTGACTTATTTGCAGGCATGTATCCCCTATTAGATGAGCTAGAAGCTGCACAGATTCCTTGGGGCATTGTCACCAATAAACCACGTTGGTTAAGTGAAGCATTACTCAAGGCGTTAAACTTAACCGAGCGTTGCGGTGTCTTGGTCTGTCCTGAAGATGTAACGCACACCAAGCCTGATCCTGAGCCGATGTATTTGGCCGCTCAACAGATCAATATTACACCTGAAGATTGTATCTATGTGGGTGATCATCCACGTGATATTGATGCAGGTCGCGCAGCCAACATGTACACGATTTTAGCCGCTTATGGTTATTTACCATTGGCGCACAAAGATGACTTAACAGCTTGGCAGGCAGACTGTATAGTCAATGATGTAGCTGAATTACATCAAAAAATTCAGCAAATGGTCTTATCCGCTTCAACTTAACAATATAAATAACAAGTCGCTAGGAGGTGTCACCATGAAATACTCACAATACCAACCACGCCCCGATTTACTCAAAGACCGTATTATTTTAATTACGGGTGCCGGTGATGGCATTGGGCGTGCAGCAGCGTTGAGCTATGCATTACATGGCGCAACGGTAGTGTTACATGGTCGCACTTTAAACAAACTTGAAGTGATTTATGACGAAATTGAAAGCTTAGGTGCACCGCAGCCGGCAATTTTGCCGCTGCAACTTTCTAGCGCTTCCCCACGTGATTATGAATTGCTCTATAACACCTTAGAACAACAATTTGGGCGTTTGGATGGAATTTTACATAATGCTGGAATTTTAGGTGAACGTACCGAATTGGCCAATTATCCAATTGAAACTTGGGATGATGTAATGGCGGTCAATTTACGCGCCCCATTTTTACTCACTCAAGAATTATTGCCATTATTACAACGTTCAGACAGTGCCTCGGTGGTGTTTGCAAGTTCTGGGGTTGGTCGTGAAGCGCGTGAACGCTGGGGTGCTTATTCGGTGTCTAAAATTGCCATTGAAGCCGTTAATCAACTCTTTGCTAAAGAAAATAGCTATCCAAACGTGCGCTTTAACTGCATTAATCCGGGGGCCACACGTACCGCCATGCGTGCCAAAGCTTATCCTGAGGAAGATCCAAAAACTTTGCCTCCCCCTGAATCGATTATGCCGGCTTATTTATATTTAATGGGTGATGACAGTTTACAGCTCAATGGCGCGAGTATTGACGCGCAAGATTAACATTGGTGTTGAATTTTGCAGCATATTTAGCCAAAGGCGCATTGTGTTTCTAAGCATTTACACCATACTTAAACGCTAAATTTACACGTTGAGATTGATATGTCTGACTTTAGCAATATCACAGTCACTGCCCTAGACGATGGTATGGTGTCACTTTTAATTGATGGTCAACCGATTTCTGAAAAATACGGAATGAAGTTTGAAGCCAGTATTGTGGATGACTTACAAGCTTTAGAAAATGGTCAAAATCTTAAGTTATTTGATCAGTTTGTATTTTCTCATACCGATCTAAACTTTGAACACAGCTATAAATACATCACGCATATTGTGAAACAAGATGATGCTTACAAAGTCGCCAAGAACTTTACTTACATCATTAAAATTGAAGGGCAACCTGAGATTGAACATGTGATTACCAAACAAGGGCAACCGATGAGTGCTGAAGATGTTTCAGAATTCATTAATTCACATATTCAAAAGTCACTTAATGAATATACCGACTTAAAATACGCCTATTAATTAAAATAAGACCGCTTGCGGTCTTTTTTTGAGCACAATAATCGCTTTATTAAATTAATTTTACAAAATTATTCGGTTTTACAAATAAATAAGCTCGCCTTATGCTGTATGTATTCAAACATAAACCGTATTAGGTATATTTTCATGGCAGATCAACAACGTAAAATCGACACCATTCGTTCAATTGAAAATCTACAACTACCACGCAGCTTAATTTCAGCTTTAGATGACCGTATGCAAGCCCAAGAGGTTTTAGAAGCCATTTGCTCATTACAGGTGCTCAATCAACAATGGAATTAAGCCCTTAAACAACAGCCTACACATATAGGCTGTTTTTTTGCATTTAAGAATCGACTATTAAAACAACAGCTTTTACCGCATAATATTCTTATTTCCTCTACTTTATTTAAGTTATTTATCTGTGTTCTTCACAGTTTCTCTGCATTCTTTGCGTAGAGTAAACACTATTGAAAAAAGATTCCAAAATGGGGGTTCACAACATGCAAAAGATATTGGCAAGTGTGGCAATTTCTTTGAGTGCCTTGATGGCAAGCAGTGCTTTAACCGCTGCCCCACAAGTTGAATATTTCCCTGAAGCCGATACCCATACACCTTCTACCTATAAACATCGCGATAAACGACATACGGAAGATGCTCAATACCGTTCACATGAACAGCGTGGTATGAAGCGTCTAAAACAAATGAAATGGCAAACCGGTTACGTGATGCCACAGCATTATCGTAGCGATGGTTATAAAGTAGAATATAAAGACAATGACTTACCTAAACCAAGCCGTAATCAACAGTGGTATAAAGTGAATAATCATTATATCTTGCTCAATTCCGACACCAACAGTATTGTTAAAATTCAAGATTAAATCTGTGTGATCTCTTTTAAGCCTAAACCCATGTTTAGGCTTTTTTTATGCAATTTTATTGAAATATAGTGATCTTCTTTTTTTCTCCATACATTTCACATTTCACCTAAATTCCCCCCATCGTTTATCTAGTTTTTTGACCTAAATTGAACTCATCGGAAAACATCTGTACACAGTTTAGGTATCAGCAATGAAAAAACTTCTAACAACGATTGCGCTGTCATTAACCGCTGTAATGGCAACTACAACAGCAATGGCAGGTCCGGGTCCTGATCATCGTTTTGACCCTCGTAAAGCACCACCACCGCCTGCCCACATGGTGAAACACGGTCCACAGTTTAAGCATACGCCACCGCCGGTACATGCGAAAAAATATCAAGATGATCGTCGTTTTAGTCAAAGCAATTTACGCGTAGGTCAAACCCTACCCCGTGCTTTTGATTCAAAGCGTTTTGAAGTTAACTCACGTGATGCACGTGGTTTAGCCAAAGCCGGCAAAAATCAACAATGGTATAAAGTGAATGGAGATTATGTATTAGTGAATGAAAAAAATAATCGCATTTTGCGTGTGATTTAAACTTAAGTCATCTCTCAACCTCGTCCCAAACACCTGAGCCCCCTACTCAGGTGTTTTTTGTTGTGTGAATGAATTAAAATAATCTATTGCGACTTCTTTGAGCCTGCTATGTCTAGTTCTGCATCTGATCCTACTTCAAGCACAACCTTGCAATATGTGCACTGGTTTCGTCATTCGGCGCCGTATATCAACGCGCACCGCGGTAAAACCTTTGTGTTGATGTTTGATGGTGAAGCAGTCCAGCATGACAATTTTCAGCATATTATTCATGACATTGCCTTACTGCATTCCTTAGGTATCCGTCTGATTTTGGTGCACGGCGCACGTCCACAAATTAACCAGCAGCTTAAGGTTGCGCAGATTGAAACGCCTTTTTATAAGCAGCGCCGTATTACCACCCGTGAATCTTTAACTGCGGTGATGAGTGCCGTGGGTTCTATTCGCTTACAAATTGAAGCTTTATTGTCGATGGGATTAGCCAACTCACCGATGTATGGAGCACGCATTGATGTGGTATCGGGCAATTTTGTCACCGCCAAACCTTATGGTATTCACGATGGTACGGATTTTCAGCTCACAGGTGAAGTACGCAGCATTGATCATGCCGCTATTCAACGCCATTTAGACAATCACAATATTGTGTTACTTGGACCTACCGGTTATTCCACCACAGGTGAGGTGTTTAATTTACTGGCCGAAGAAGTTGCCACTAAAACGGCCATTCAAATCAAAGCCGATAAATTGATTTTCTTAGGGCAGCAACATGGCTTAATGAATGAAGCAGGTCAATTACAACGCGAAATTAATACAGCCGAACTTGATATTTACATTCAAAGATATCAAAGCACTCAACCTGAACTGGCCTTACATTTGCAAGGTGCTAAACTGGCCTCTACCCAAGGCATTGAACGTGTACATCTGATTTCTTATGCTTACGATGGCGCTTTAGTTGAAGAATTATTTACCCGTGATGGTTCTGGCACCATGCTCACCGATGCACACTATGAAGATGTGCGTATGGCCAATATTCAAGATGTGGGAGGCTTAATTAGCCTATTACGCCCGTTAGAAGAACAAGGGATTTTGGTTTATCGTTCGCGTGAACGTTTAGAAAATGAAATACATCAATTTGCGGTGATTGAACGTGATGGCACTATCTTAGCCTGTGCTGCGTTATATCCAATTCCTACCCAAAACAATGAGATTCCATCGGCTGAAATTGCCTGTGTTGCGGTGCATCCAAGTTATCGTAAATCAAATCGCGGTAGTCAAATTTTAGAATATTTGGAACACAAAGCACGCAGCATGGGCATTCAGCAATTGTTTATTTTAACCACGCGTACTGCACATTGGTTTTTAGAACATGGTTTTGAAAATGCCAGTGTGGATGATTTACCCAACGCACGCCAAGCCTTATATAACTATCAACGTAGTTCGATTGTTTGCAAAAAGTCACTTTAACAGTGGCTTTTTTTAACTCCGCCATAGCTCAATTTTAGATATAGATATCTTAAAAAATCGTCATGAGGCTGATCTTAAATGCATCTGTTTAGCTGCAATTATTAAGCACACTGTGTGGCTATTTATTTTTTAATATATTTTTCAATACTATAAAGATAAAAACAATTTTCCACTCTCGCTGAAATTCAGCACTTTTTTACATAAGTTTTGCACTTTTTTATTTATCTTTTTTTTTCATGTTGAATTCCTGAATCGTTATTTTTTTCGAAAAATATTTTTGTTTAGTTTATGCGGTGATGACTTCATTTCACTTACACATTCAGGAGCACTTTTATGTCACGCCGTTTTGCTAAAAGCTTAGTTTTATCTACAGTCGTAGCAAGCGCTATGATGTTAAGTGCTTGTGCTCAGCCAAAAGAACAAGTGACTTTAAACATTGGCTTTCAAAAATATGGCGTTTTGCCACTGGTCAAAGCGCAAGGCACATTAGAACAAAGCCTTAAAGCACAAGGTGTCACGGTGAAATGGGTGGAATTTCCTGCCGGACCTCAGCTTTTAGAAGGGCTAAACGTAGGCAGTGTGGTATTTGGTGAGGCCGGTGAAGCACCGCCTATTTTTGCCCAAGCTGCCAATGCCAAGTTGGTCTATGTGGCTCACCAACCTGCTGCACCCTTAGGTGAAGCTTTGGTCGTACCAAAAGATTCAAGTATTCAAACCATCAAAGATTTAAAAGGTAAACGCATTGCCCTGAATAAAGGTTCTAATGTGCATTACTTATTATTAAAAATCTTAGAAAACAATAACCTGAACCTAACTGACGTTGAAGTGGTGTATTTACCGCCATCCGATGCACGGGCTGCATTTGAACGCGGCTCAGTTGATGCTTGGGTCATTTGGGATCCATTCTTAGCCGCTGCTGAACATCAAATTGGGGCACGTAGTTTAGTCACAGGTAAAAACTTAGTCAGAAATCATCAATTTTACTTAGCTGATCGTAAATTTGCTGAGGAAAATCCCAAGATCCTGCAAACCATAGTGCGCACCTTAAATACCACCACACAATGGGTCAAACAGCACCCAAGCGATGCGGCCAAATTATTACAACAACCCACAGGTCTTGAATTTGAAGTGCTGCATCAATCTATTCAACGTATGGGCTTTGCTATAACCCCCCTTTCCAATGACGTGATCGAAGCCCAACAAAATGTGGCTGATGCTTTTTATCAGCAAAAATTAATTCCACACAAACTGGATATTCAAAGTGCAATTTTACCGCAAGCGAAATAAGCCATAACTGCTTATCCGCTTGGTTATAAGCCAAGCATTTGGCTGCATCACATTTAAACGCCAATCAGTCGTTAAGACACTATTTGGATCTATCCATAATTAAGGATCAATATAATGAAAATCTTTTGGTTTATTCCCACTCATGGTGATAGTCGCTATTTAGGTACGAGTAAAGGCGCGCGCCAAGTAGATCATGCCTATATGAAACAGATTGCAGTTGCAGTCGACAACTTAGGTTATGAAGGCGTTCTGATTCCGACCGGACGTTCATGTGAAGATCCTTGGATTACCGCAGCAAGCTTAATTGATGCCACGCAAAAGCTTAAGTTCTTGGTGGCTTTACGTCCGGGTGTAACCACGCCTGCACTCGCTGCACGTATGGCAGCCACTATGGATCGTTTATCGGGTGGTCGTGTATTGCTTAACTTGGTAACTGGTGGTGATGAGCAAGAGCTTAAGGGCGATGGTGTGTATGAAGATCATCAGACTCGTTATAAAACTGCTGCTGAATACACCACCATTTGGCGTGAGATTTTAACGCGCTCACATACGGGTGAAAGCTATAGTTTTAAAGGTGAACGCTTACAAGTTGAAAATGCCAAATTACTTTATCCACCTATACAAAAACCGTATCCACCACTTTGGTTTGGCGGCTCATCTGATGATGCTGTAGAGCTGGCAGCCGAGCAAGTCGATACTTATCTCACTTGGGGTGAACCACCTGCAGCAGTCAAAGAAAAATTAGAGCTGGTACGTCAAAAAGCCGCAGCGCGTGGTCGTACCTTAACTTATGGTATTCGTTTACATGTGATTGTACGTGAAAGCAATGAAGAAGCATGGGCGGCAGCGGAGCAACTGATTCAACATATTGATGATGCAACCATTGCTGCAGCACAAGCTAAATTTAAACAAATGGATTCTGTGGGTCAGCGTCGTATGGCTGAGCTACACAATGGTGATCGAACTAAATTAGAAGTTTCACCTAACCTTTGGGCAGGTGTTGGTCTGGTGCGTGGTGGTGCAGGCACAGCTTTAGTCGGTGATCCTGAAACTGTAGCTGCACGTATTCAAGAATATGCCGATTTAGGCATTGATACCTTTATTTTCTCAGGCTATCCACATTTAGAAGAATCTATTCGCTTTGCTGAGTTGGTCTTCCCACTGTTGCCTTTAGCCACTCGTGAAAAATTAGCACAACCTCACTTGACCGGCCCATTTGGCGAGATCGTAGCCAATAACTACGTGGCAGATGCGGCCAAGCAAGAGGTTAAAACGCAGGAGCCAGCTTAATGTCTAATCAGGTGATTCCTATACCGTTCTCCAAAAGCAAAGTTTCACGTGGAACACAACTTAGGCAGCGTTTGCTGCCTTGGTTAGTGCCTGTTGTACTGATTGCAATTTGGCAACTGTCTGCCACAACAGGTCTGTTAGAAAGTCGGATTTTACCAGCACCTACAGCAGTAGTGAGTGCATTTTGGCAATTAATGGTCAGTGGTGAGCTGTGGCAACACGTCCAAGTGAGTGCTGGTCGTGCCCTCATGGGTTTACTGATTGGCGGTGGCTTAGGTCTAGCTTTAGGTTTGCTCAATGGCTCATCTAAATTGGCATCTACCCTCCTAGATACCACGCTACAGATGATTCGTAACATTCCTGCTTTAGCGCTGATTCCCTTAGTAATTTTATGGTTTGGGATCGATGAATCTGCAAAATTGTTCTTGGTGGCAATTGGGGTGTTTTTTCCAATTTATATCAATACCTATCATGGTATTCGCTCAGTTGACCCACAACTGATTGAAATGGGCAAAAGTTACGGACTAACACGAACACAATTGTATCGTGAGATTATTTTACCCGGTGCTATGCCTTCTATTTTAGTCGGTTTACGTTTTTCGCTAGGTTTGGTATGGGTACTTTTAATTGTGGCTGAAACCATTTCTGCACAAGCGGGTATTGGTTATATGACTATGAATGCCCGTGAATTTTTACAAACCGATGTGGTTTTAGTGGGTATTTTACTCTATGCCCTACTGGGTAAATTAGCAGATGTCTTTGCAGTGGCTTTAGAGCGTTATTTACTGCGTTGGCATGCAGGTTATCAAAAATAAGGAAAAAATAATGACTGATTTAAGCTTAACTCGTCACGTTGATGATGCAGTAGCTCATCCTGATCTTCATCCCAATGCCAACCTTGGTGCTGAGATTTTAATTGAGCAGCTGTATAAATATTATGGTGAGGTCAAAGTTCTAGAAAACCTCAATCTACATATTCAAGCCGGTGAATTTATTGCCATTGTGGGGCGCAGTGGCTGTGGTAAAAGCACCCTATTGCGTTTAATTGCCGACCTTGAACAACAAAGCTATGGTGAAATTAAGTTTAAATCAGCCCGTCATTTACGTGAGGGAATCACGAGCGATGATATTCGCGTCATGTTCCAAGACCCACGACTCTTGCCATGGCGTAACATCGAACAAAATGTGCAATTGGGTTTAGCCAAACCACAACATACAACAGCGTTAAACATGCTGGAAAAAGTCGGCTTAAAAGAAAAAGTAGCGCTTTGGCCCACGCAACTGTCTGGTGGACAACGCCAACGTGCTGCCCTTGCGCGTGCCTTATCACATACACCGCGTATTTTATTATTAGATGAACCATTGGGCGCACTGGATGCCCTGACCCGTTTAGAAATGCAAAACCTGATTGAACAATTATGGCAAGAGCATGGCTTTACTGCCATCTTGGTGACGCATGATGTCAGTGAAGCGGTACAGCTTGCTGATCGGATTATTTTGCTTGATCGAGGTCATATTGCCGCACAATTTAAAGTGGATTTGGCCCGCCCTCGTATTAAAGATCACAACTTTACTGCACTTGAACAACAGGTACTTCATGCCGTGCTTTCAACTTAAATTTTTAATCTAAAACTGAGCTTTTTTGCCAAGACTCAGTTTTGATGATTATTGCTTAAAGAGCTTAAATGAAAGCTGTACTTGAACAGCATAAAAAGGAATCTGTGATATTTTTATTGATATTTTCGGCAAAATTTAATTTCAATATCATTGAAAAAACTAATAAAATTGATCGGTAAAATAAAAAATTAAATTATCAGTCAAATTTATATAATTTTGACTAGATCACACATTCAGGCTTTTTTTTATAATAAACGGTAAAAATTGTCTAAAAATTAATCTATCTTCCTGCCAATATTTGCTGATTTGTCGTACAATTTGCCACTCCCTTACCGAATTTTTAAATCTGCCAATGGAACAGAAAAAGAGTACGCAAAAACGCCATCAACTGCTCAATGCAGCTTTAGATGTTTTCTCGCTGTATGGTTTTAATGGCGCGAGCCTTGATGAGATCGCGCAGCTTGCAGAAATGCACAAATCCAATATCTTTTATTACTACGAAAATAAAGAAGCGTTGTATGTAGAAGTGCTCACCACTGTATTGCAAAAATGGTTAGCACCATTGCAAATGATTGAGGCAGATTTAGAGCCAGAAGAGGCTTTGGCCAATTATTTAATGCAAAAAATTGAAGTGTCACGTACTCAGCCTAAGGCATCGCGTTTATTTGCTTTAGAAGTGATTCAAGGTGCACCTCGTATCTTGTCAATTTTAAAAGGACCACTCAAAAAGTTAGTAAAACGTAAGGCCAAAGTGATTAGTAATTGGCAAGAGCAAGGCAAAATTTCTAAAGATATTGATGCTGAATTACTGATTTTAAACATTTGGGCATTGACCCAAAACTATGCCGATTTCTCAACGCAGATGGAAATGGTCACCGGTAAAACCTTACGTAACCGCAGCATGCAACAGCGTATTATTCAACATACCATTCACATGATGCTATACGGTATTTTACCGCGTGATGGGCAGACTTCTATCGCAGCATCTTTGACAGCACAAGATTAACAGCTTGCTACAAGCTGCTGGCATACGACCATAGCGTTCTATGGTCGCAAAAATTAGATGGATTGATACAACTTTAATAATTTCTGAGCACCTAATAATAAATTCTCTTGCCAATCAAGGTGCGCAGCTCCATCTGCTCCATCGGTAATATATTTCACCGAAATTAAACGTACATTGAGTTTTTTACACACTTTAGCCAATGCATAGCCTTCCATATCCACCAAGTTACACGCAACTTTAGGTGTAGCTGTCTCAAAGCTATCTCCTGTACCACATATGCCTTGGCTTAAATGCTTAAAATAAGGCACTAAATCAATTGCCGCAGGATACTCTTGATCCATTGGCGTGACACCTACTTCAAAACCCAATGCCGATACATCCATATCACGTTGCACAAAACGTGTGACTTCGACTAATTCATGCGCCTGAAAATGCGAACTGCCTGCTGTACCTAAATTTAATAAAGTTGTGCAACCAGTCTTTTGAATCACCTCAAATGCTTTAAACGCTGCATTTACTTTACCAATACCGCTGTAATGCACATCGATGCCTGCTGCTTCAAACAAACCTTTGGATTCATTGGGCAAAGCCATGATTAACGCCATATCGGACATCATCGTTCTCTATCAACTCAAAAGAGCTGTATTAAAGAACAAATGCTCTTCTGTGGCAAATCATGGCTTAAGTCAAATTCCATTGCGCCTTATGTTTAGCTTTTGACTGAGCTTTGTTTTTCTAAAAACTGAACCAAACACGGCGAGAACAAAAGTTTACCTTGATAAAATCCAATCACGGTTTTAAAGGCAACAATGCACCATAACAATATGAGTAAAACCGTCAAGCTATAGCCGATACTGAGCATCCAAGCCAATCCCAAAGTTTTTGCTAAAGTTAAAACTGCCAAACTCAATACGCCTATCGGGAACGTCAGTGCCCACCATCCCAAGTTAAAAGGCAAATCTTGTTGCAGATGATGTACACTGCTAAGCAATGCAATACCCAACCACCACACTGCAAAACCAAGCAAGATCAAGCTACCTAAGATACCTGCTCCTTGCATCAACTCTCCCAGTTGCCCCCAGCCAATAAAACTCATTAAACGTGGTGCTTCATGTCCCAACAACAATAAAGCCAATGCACCCGTCCCAATCGGTCCCAATGTTAACCAACTGCTTAAACCCACTTCTTTGGCTGGTAATTGCTGTAAAGCCAAACGCAGCATTAAAATAGTCAACACTGCAAAAGCAGGTAAGACTGACATGCCCCATAGCACATAACTGGTCAGTAAAATTTGCATAGCTGCTTGTCCTGTTTCTAACTGAGCAATCAAAACACCGCCACTGGCTGCTGCAACCTCACAAGCCACAATGGGCAGCAACCAAACCGCAGTCATGTTTTTTAGGCTGTGTTGCTGATGTCGATACATACAAAATGGAACAATCCATGCAATCGTCACTGCTAAAGCAACATCTAGCCACCACAACTGCTGCGCCCAATCAATCAGATGTTCCCCATACAAAGGCACACCATATTTCAGCATTCCATTAATCAAGGTGGCCAAAGCCATTGGAATTGCACCTAAAAACAAGCACATTATTGGATGTTGAAACACTTGTTTAGCCTCGTGATAAAACAAAGCCCAACGCGCCATGTACAGCACACTACATGCAGCAAATAAGAAAATATTGATGTGCCACAAGGTTTGCCCAATATTCCAAAAAACATCTAAAAACATCGGTAATTCTGAGATAATCAGCGCCACAATGCCTGTTCCCATACACACGGTGAACCAGTTTGGGGTGAAATGACGAATAAAATCGCTAGGTTTTTCAAGATACTGAAATACGCGTGGCATCATCGGCTCCTCAAGTGGAAGATGCCTTTATTTTAAGCAGAACCATATATAAATAAAATTGATTAATATTTATAAAATGAATCAATTTTACTGATTTATAATTCTGCTAGAAAAATTCCTTTTGAATAAAAACACAACAACAAGACGAAACGCCAAGATTATGGCAATATATAGCCTCGTCATATTTCTAAGCTCTTGATTTGCCCATGAAGCTGCTCCGTCTGAATGCTTTAGCGCCTAGCACACAATTGCCAAAAACTGCCGTCACGATTGGTAATTTTGACGGTGTACATCTTGGTCATCAGGCGATGATTCGCCAACTTCAAAGTATTGCCCAAAATAACAACTTAAAAAGTTTGGTGATGATCTTTGAGCCGCAACCACTCGAATTTTTTAAAGGCTATGACGCCCCACCCCGTATTTCATCTTTGCGTGAAAAAGTTGAATATTTAACAGAACTTGGCGTTGACTATATTGTGATTGCCAAATTTGATGAACGCTTTCGTAGTTTAAGCGCCACTGATTTTGCTGACATTTTAAAAAATCAACTCAATGCGCAACATTTGGTCTTAGGCGATGATTTTCACTTTGGCAAAAACCGTCAAGGCAATAGTGAATTTTTACAAAGTTACGGTTTTGAAATTACCAGCTTAGATACCATTGAAGTGCATGGCGAGCGGGTGAGTTCTACCCGCATTCGTCAAACTTTACAAGCGGGCGATTTAGCCTTAGCGGCTCAATTACTTGGGCGTCCTTATAGCATTACAGGGCGCGTGGTCTATGGCGATCAAATTGGTCGTACCATTGATTTTCCAACCATTAATGTGCGCTTAAATCGGCATAAACCGTGTTTAAATGGCATTTATGCGGTTGATGTGTTGTGTGAAACTGAGTCACTTGCACAACGTGTCAAACAGCACCACCCACAAAAATTAGGTATCCAAGGTTATCAAGCTGATGCTTTGTTTGGTGCAGGGCATGTGGGTACACGACCAGCGATTAAACAAGCCCATCCAGAATGGCGTTTAGAAGTACATTTTCCTGATGTTTCTGCTAATCTGTATGGCCTGTTAATGCGAGTAACATTTTTACATTACTTGCACGGCGAAAAAGACTATCCTTCGCTAGAAGCACTCAAGGCAGGCATTGATGATGATGTGGCACAGTTAATCAACTTCCGTCACAGCAACACAATCTTACCGTTTTAAATCCCTTAATTTATTGTAAAACGCCTCAGCTTTGCTGAATGAAAATTGGAAGACAACTTGCATGAGCGATAAGCAAACTCCTGAAAATGCAGTGGACTATAAAGCCACGCTAAACCTCCCAGGTACTGAATTTGCAATGAAAGCAAATTTGGCAGTACGTGAAGCTAAATGGTTAGAAGAGTGGTATGCCGACAACATTTATCAGCAGATTCGTGCGTCGCGTATTGGCAAGAAAAAATATGTCCTGCACGATGGCCCTCCGTATGCAAATGGTCAAATCCATTTGGGTCACGCAGTCAATAAAGTTTTAAAAGACATCATCATTAAAAGCCGTGTCATGGACGGTTTTGATGCACCTTACGTGCCGGGTTGGGACTGTCACGGTCTTCCAATTGAGCTTAAAGTTGAAGAAAAAGTCGGTAAAGTCGGGGTGAAAGTTGATGCTTCAACTTTCCGTAAAGCCTGCCGTGAATATGCATACACCCAAGTTGAACTGCAAAAGAAAGACTTTGTGCGTATGGGCGTGTTTGGTGATTGGGACAAGCCTTATTTAACCATGAACTTCAAGCAAGAAGCTGACATCGTGCGTTCACTTGGCGCAATTGCCAAAGCCGGTCACATCGAGCCAGGTCTTAAACCAGTGAACTGGTGTTTAGATTGTGGTTCATCATTGGCTGAAGCCGAAGTTGAATACGAAGATAAAAAATCTGACGCGATTGACGTGGGTTTTTCAGTTGTTGATTTAAGCGACTTATCTGCACGTTTGGGTGTCGATGTAGCTGATCGTACCGATATCGTGATTTGGACCACCACACCTTGGACCATACCTGCCAACCAAGCAGTGGCTTTACATGCTGAGCTTGAGTACCAATTGGTTAAAGCAACCGGTGAGGAAAAAGCAGCACAAAACTTTATTCTTGCAAAATCTTTGGTTGAATCTGCAACTGAGCGTTATGGCTTTAACCATGTTGAAGTGATTGCAGAATTTGCAGGCGCGAAACTTGAAAACTTAGTGCTGCAACATCCTCTGATTAGCGAGCGTCAAGTACCTGTAATTTTGGGCGAACACGTAACAGATGCAAGCGGTACAGGTGCGGTACATACAGCCCCTGGTCACGGTGTAGACGATTATAAAGTTGGGTTACAGTACAACTTAAAAGTCGACAACCCTGTGGGCGGTAATGGTGTGTATTTACCAACTGCGCCAATTTTTGCAGGCGAACACATCTACAAAGCCAATCCAAAAATTATTGCAGCTTTAACTGAAAGCAATAAGCTTTGGGCACATAAGCCAATCAAACATAGCTATCCACATTGCTGGCGCCATAAGACACCAATTATTTTCCGTGCGACGCCACAATGGTTTATTAGCATGGATGCGCAAGGCTTACGCCAAAATGCATTAAACGCGATTGAAAATGAAATCAGCTTTGTGCCAGATTGGGGTAAAAATCGTATTCAAGCGATGATTGAAGGTCGTCCTGATTGGTGTATCTCTCGTCAGCGTACTTGGGGCGTGCCAATTCCATTCTTCGTACATAAAGACACCAACGAATTGCACCCTCGTACGCCTGAATTGATTGAAATCGTCGCTAAACTGATTGAACAAGAAGGTATTGATGGTTGGTACAACCGCGATGCGCGCGAGTTTATCGGTGATGATGCAGAACAATATAATGCAGTACGTGACACACTAGACGTATGGTTTGACTCAGGTACAACGCACTATGCAGTACTTCGTGAGCGTGAAGAACTCACAGATCCTGCTGATTTGTATTTAGAAGGTTCAGACCAACACCGTGGTTGGTTCCAATCATCATTACTCACCTCAATTGCGATTAATGAACGTGCGCCATACAAAGGCTTATTGACTCACGGCTTCGTGGTCGATGAAAAAGGTCGTAAGATGTCGAAATCGTTGGGTAATATCATTACCCCACAAGACATCATTAAAGATATGGGTGCCGATGGTCTACGCTTCTGGATTGCATCTGCCGATTACCGTTATGAAATGACTGCGGGTAAAGAAATCTTTAGCCGTGCATCAGACGGCTACCGTCGTATCCGTAATACGCTTCGTTTCTTACTTGCCAACTTAAATGGTTTTAAACCTTCAACAGATGCTTTGCCTGTAGATCAATTGATCGCGCTTGATCAATACATCTTACAACGTGCGTCTGAGGTTCAAAAAACCATTCAACAAGCATACGAAGATATGAACTTCCATATCGTGACCAATGCATTGACCAACTTCTGTATCAACGACTTAGGTGGTTTCTATTTAGACATCATCAAAGACCGTCAATACACTACTAAAGCCGACTCTCAAGCACGTCATTCAGCGCAAACTGCGTTGTATCATTTGGTACAAGCATTTGTACGTTGGATGGCACCGATCTTAAGCTTTACTGCTCAAGAAGCTTGGCCACTGATTCCTGAACAATCAGAGAAATACGTATTTACCGCTGAATGGTATGACATTCCTGTCGCGTCGACTGCAAACCTTGTGTCTGAAGCTGAATGGCAAACCTTGATTTCTGTAAAATCTGCGGTCAACAAGTTTATTGAAGCGGCACGTACTGCAAAAACAGTGGGTTCAAACTTATCTGCTAAAGTTGAACTTTGGGCAAATCCTGAACTCAAAACTGTGCTTGATAAACTCAGCGACGAACTTCGTTTCGTACTTATCACCTCGCAAGTAATTGTGAATGAGTTTGATGCAGCACAAGGGGAAGCTTCTGATTTAGACGGCTTAAACGTGCAAGTTTCAGCAGCAGATGGTGAAAAATGTGTCCGTTGCTGGCATGTACTACCTGATGTAAATACACATATTGAACATCCAGGTTTATGTGGTCGTTGTATTATTAACTTACCATCAGGCCAAGGCGAAGAGAGAAAATATGCCTAACCCACACAATAAAAAGGGCTTATTCCAATTCAAGGCACACAATTTAGTGTGGCTTGGGTTGTCGGTGATTGCGATTGTTTTAGATCAATGGACCAAATGGATTGCAGTCAACAGTCTCAATTATGCAGACCCTGTTCCTGTACTGCCCTTTTTAAATTGGACATTACTACATAACTATGGCGCTGCCTTTAGTTTCTTGTCCGATGCTGGTGGATGGCAACGTTACTTCTTTACCTCATTGGCAGGAATTGTTTCGATTGTTTTTGTATTTTGGCTGATGCGTATGCCAAAAACACTAAAAGTCTTGCCCCTTGCGATTGCCCTAATTTTAGGCGGTGCAGTGGGTAATCTGATTGACCGTGTGTTGCTTGGTTATGTGGTGGACTTTATTCATGTGTATTACAACAACAGCCACTTTCCTGCTTTTAATATTGCAGATAGTGCCATCACGCTTGGCACCATCTTGCTGTTGATTGATAGTTTTTTCTTAGAGAAAAAACGTATTCAAGCTGCGGAACAACAACATGACTGATTTTATTAATCCAAACGAAGAAACCCGTGTTGAAGAAGGTTCAAAAGTTGAACTGCATTTTTCTGTCGCGATTGAAAATGGCGTAGAAATTGACAATACACGTAGCCGTGAAAATCCTGTCAGCCTCGTCATGGGTGATGGCAGCTTATTACCGGGCTTTGAAAAAGCACTGTTTGGTTTGCGTGCAGGCGACCGTCGTACTGTTAGTCTTCCGCCTGAAGATGCTTTTGGACCATGGAATCCAGAAAACGTACAAAAATTCGATACCGTAAAATTTGGCGAACGCCCAATTGAAGGTCATATGATCGAGTTTGAAGACAAAGCTAAAGCAACGTTGTATGGTGTTGTAAAATCAGTCGGTGATGATATCACTGAAGTTGATTTTAACCACCCACTGGCTGGCAAAGATATTACCTTTGAAGTTGAAATCTTTAAAGTCACACCTGCAGGTCAACAAGGTGTTAAACTCATGTAATTGCAAAATTACTATAAAAAGCGCCACTTAGGCGCTTTTTATTTAGATAAAATTTTTGCTGAAACATATAAGATTTCATTTACTCTTGAGAAACAAACTAATGAATATTCAAATTATTGTCGGCAGTGTCCGTGAAGGTCGTACTGCAATCAAACTTGCTGAATGGGCAAAGCAGTCTATTCAAAACCTTAACAGCCAATTAGATGTTGAAATCGTAGATCTTAAAGCTTGAGATTTGCCATTTTTTGCAGGTGCAACCCCACCTATGATGGGCATTTATGACCAACCAAAACAACAAGAATGGGCAGCAAAAATTGCGAAGGGTGATGCTTTTATTCTTATCAGCCCTGAATATAACCACGGTTACAGCCCTGCGCTTAAAAATGCTCTCGATTACTTAGGTAAAGAATGGCAAGGTAAACCTGCTGCATACATCAGCTATGGTGCAACCAATGGCTCACGTTCAGTAGATCAAATTCGTCAAGTGGCAACTTATATGGGTCTTGTGGATAGCAATGCAACCATTGAAATTCGCGACATTTTCTCACGCAATCAAACAGAAAGCTTTGAAGCAAATGAGTTTGATGAAAAAGCCTTGAAAGCTGCTGTAGATAAGCTGATCAAATACGCAAAATAAAGCTTACAAAGCCCTTATCTTGCTAAGGGCTTTTTTATACATCGTGATTTGTTACATAGCAGAATAAATAAATTACATAACTAAAATATCGAACCCAATTAAAACAAAAATTTAGAATTTTTTGTAATCTTATGCCTACAAAGGCTAGTGACGATAACGGCTATTTTCTACACTAAGATTTTACTATTCTAACTACATCGGGAACAGGAAGTTTCCAAAACTTTAAAAGAACAACAAGTTAGTAAAAAACTAAACAATAAAAAAGGATTTAAATAAAATAGTGACAGGAAAGTTGCTTGTCTCACATGAAATATCCATAACCCTCGACAGGATGTCGGGGGTTATTTATTTGTGCGTATAACGTTGTCCATATAGGAAACTCTTAGCTAGTGTTTCCTATCAATTCCTCAATATGGAATATGCTATTTAAGCAAAATGCATATTCCTGCATAAACCTACCACCTATTCCTATTCGTTCCCTACCACTCATTCCTATTCCAAGTCGGCCACTTAGGGTTTATTCAGTAATAGAATTACAAGAAGAATGAACCTCATAAAAAGTATTCAAATGCCAATATTGCACAACAGCGCTACTTATATCATTTAGCGATGAACTGATTTACGATTACGTTCGATGATCGATTAAAAAATCGAACTTACACAAAATAATTTACAGGCTCTAAAATACGTTTAGTACTTTTAGCAGTATCAATAACAATACCACCACCTCACTGCTGTCCCATAGTTTGATTTAAATAAAAAACCTGAGTCCAAATCGTTAAAATATGAGTGCAAACAAACACTTTAACGACCAGGATTCAGGTTTTGTCACATCAGAATACCGTATTTCATCAGCTTATTAAACCCGTCGTGCGACAGGATTTTGAGCAACTTGCT
>NZ_CANQLZ010000017.1 GCF_947624825.1 uncultured Acinetobacter sp. | reverse complement strand
GATTCGAACCTACGACCCCCTGGTCCCAAACCAGGTGCACTACCAGGCTGTGCTATGCTCCGATTCATCTCAGCTTTTCGTATCGAACATCTCGTTCGGTACGGTGTGCATTTTAGGCGTGACGTGCGGACACGTCAACACCTATATTTAAAAAAACTCAAAAAAACACATCAAACGTCTAAATAAGCAACGATTATGGGCTTTATCTAAGATTTTTTACTAATTTTCAACGTTTTAACTGTGCGCTAAAGGCCAACATTCGATCAAGTGGCAATTTGGCACGCTGCGCTAAAGCCGGATCAACATGGATTTCTTGGTCGCCATGTTGTAAAACTTGCAAAATACCATCTAACTCATTCATGGCCATCCATGGACAATGTGCACATGAACGACACGTTGCACCTTCACCTGCGGTTGGTGCTTCAATTAAGATCTTATTTGGTACAGCTTGCTGCATTTTGTAGAAAATGCCGCGGTCAGTGGCCACAATTAAGCGCTCATGCGGTAAAGTTTGTGCCGCTTTAATCAGTTGTGAAGTACTTCCCACTGCATCGGCCACTTCTACCACAGACAGTGGTGATTCAGGATGTACCAACACTGCTGCATCTGGATAGATGGCTTTCATGTTTTCAATGCCGCGAGCACGAAACTCTTCATGCACAATACAAGCACCATCCCAAAGCAACATCTCAGCACCCGTTTTGTGCTGAATATAACGACCTAAATGCTGATCCGGTGCCCAAATGATTTTTTCACCTAAGCTATCTAAGTGTTCAATAATTTCTACCGCACAGCTTGACGTCACCACCCAATCGGCACGGGCTTTCACCGCAGCTGAGGTATTGGCATACACCACGACTGTATGATCAGGATGCTGATCACAAAATTCTGCGAATTCTTTTTCAGGACAACCGAGATCAAGTGAACAGGTGGCTTCTAAAGTTGGCATGAGAATAGTTTTTTCAGGCGATAAAATTTTTGAGGTTTCACCCATAAATTTAACCCCAGCCACCACCAAAGTTTGCGCACTATGATCACGCCCAAAACGTGCCATTTCCAAAGAATCAGACACACAACCGCCGCTCAGCTCTGCTAACTCTTGCACTTCAGGATCACAATAGTAATGCGCCACCAAAACTGCATCGCGTTTTTTTAACTCGGCAAGAATTTGGGCAAATTTTTCTTGCTTGACTGCTTCAGACATTTGAGCTGTCTTTGGCTCACCTAGGCGATCCAAATGCGCTTGCACAATACCTTTTGCTTCATTGGCAATTAGATTGGTCGCATTGTTCATAGTGTGTTCCCTACATAAAGGCTTGCTGCTAAGCCTGATTGGTCAAATCTGATCAAAATGGCATCATGCTTTTTTGACCAGTGAGTAAAAAATAACGGTGATAAAAAAGCCTCACGAGTGAGGCTGATCATACAAAATAATATTACGAACGATAGTCGGCGTTGATTTTGACGTAGTCGTAAGATAAATCACAGGTATAGACGGTATCTTTGGCATCGCCACGCCCCAAAGCCACACGAATAGTGATTTCAGATTGCGCCATCACACGTGAACCTGCCTCTTCGGTATAGTCTTCGGCGGCACCACCATCTTTACATATTTGCACGTCATCTAACCACACTTGGATTTTTTCAACGTCTAAATCTTTAACGCCAGCATAACCGATGGCAGCCAAAATACGCCCCCAGTTTGGATCTGAAGCAAACAGTGCAGTTTTTACCAATGGCGAATGCGCAATGCTATAGGCAATATCACAACATTCTTGGGTATTGTGTCCGCCTTCAACCGCAACCGTAATAAACTTGGTTGCACCCTCGCCATCACGTACAATCAGCTGTGCAAGACGCTTCATAATACGCACAAATACCGCTAAAACTTGTTCAAAACGTGGATCATCGCTTGAACTAATTTCTACACCACCCGCTTGACCTGTTGCTGCAAAAATACATGAATCATTGGTTGATGTATCACCATCAATGGTAATACGGTTAAAGGATTGATTCACGGCTGCAGACAGCATGTGTTGCACCAAGTCACGCGAAATAGGCGCATCGGTTGCCACAAAGCCAAGCATGGTCGCCATATTTGGACGAATCATACCCGCGCCTTTAGAAATACCGGTCATGGTGTAGCTGATGCCATCTAGCTCAAACTGCTCAGATGCACCTTTTGGCGTGGTATCTGTAGTCATAATACCGGTTGCAGCATCAAGCCATGCGTCATTTTTTAAGCTGTCTAATGCCGGCTGTAAACCTGCCAACACACGTGGCATAGGTAACTGCTCACCAATTACACCAGTTGAAAACGGTAAAATTTCTGCTTGGCTAACACCTGCCAATTCAGCCAATTTTTCACAGGTCCCAATCGCATTAGTCATACCAGTTTTACCGGTGCCCGCATTGGCATTACCAGTATTAATCACTAAATAGCGTGGATTACCTTGTTGTAAATGTGCTTTAGACACATGAACAGGTGCAGCACAAAAGGCATTTTGGGTAAATACACCGGCTACATTAGTACCTTGGCTAAATTCAAAAATGACAAGGTCACGTCGATTCTGATAACGCACATACGCTTCAGCGGAACCAATTTTTACCCCTTGCACCACATGCATCTGTGGCATTGCTACGTCACCGACTGCCATTTTTAAACTTCCAATTTGGTTTTATATGAAAAACACAGCTTATTAGATATTGATAAAAAAATCGAGTCTTTAACGCGAAATGCAGTTTTTTCTAAATCAATAAAAAAGCCAGTCGATTGACTGGCCTTATATATGTTAAGCGCGTTATTTAGCAGCATCTAATAGTGCTTGCTTGGCTTTTTGCTGGCTCTCTACAGACAAGGCTGGATTAGCTGCCACAATACGCCCAGCATTAACGCTATTGGCTGCAACAATGGCTTGGGTTTGTAACACAATTGGCTTATTGTCATTGTTAAAAGTATAGCTAATGCCAGTACGTGGGCTAATCACTGTCACTTGATTATCTTTAACAATTGCTTGAGCGGTTTGTGGACCAATCGCGGCTTTCACTTTTTCAGGTGTAGTGGTCAGTTGCTCAGCCAAAGCCAAAGTTGGCAGGCTTGCTAAAATAACTAAACCGATTTTTAGGGCTTTTTTCATTGTATTGTCCATAGATTTTAAATCAGTCATTAAATAACATTGAATCGCACCGACTGCAAACACTATTCACAACAGCATAAAAAAGCCACTCGATCGAGTGGCTTTTTACAGCGTAAAATTAAATTTTACCGTGACATTGCTTGTATTTTAAGCCTGAACCACATGGACATGGTGCATTACGGCTTGCAGGGGCTGCAAATTTTTCAACTTGCATTTGCTCAAACTGCGCATCAACCACAGGTTGTGGTTCATTGGCTAAGTTAAGCTGTAACGCAGCTGCTTGTGCTTCTGCTTGCGCTTGTTGTTGCGCTTCCATGGCTGCAATTTCTTCAGGTGTTGGTACATGAATACGCGATAAATCTGTCACCACATCAGATTTAATCACCGCGAGCATGCTCACAAACAAGTTGAAGGCTTCTTTTTTGTATTCTTGCTCAGGATTTTTTTGTGCATAACCACGTAAATGAATCCCTTGGCGCAAGTAATCCATTGCCGCCAAGTGCTCTTTCCAATGACGATCGAGTGAACTTAAAGTAAAGTGGCGCTCAAGCATGGCTGCTGAATCGATACCCATTTGTTCACGACGTGCGTTATATCGCGCAATCACGTCATTGGTAACACGGCGCGCCAGCCCTTCTTCATCTAAACGGCGATCTTGCTCAAGCCATTGCTGAATTGGTAAGTCAATTGAGAATTCTTCACGTAATGCTTCCTCTAAACCTGGCACATCCCATTGATCATGAATCGACTCAGGTGGAATATAGGTTTCAATGACACCTTTCATCACTTCACGATGCATTTCTTCTAAATAAGCATGCAGTGAGCTTTCTGCCAAAATATCATCACGTTGAGAATAAATGATCTTACGTTGTTCGTTATTCACATCATCGTATTTGAGCAGGTTTTTACGAATATCAAAGTTACGCGCTTCTACTTTACGCTGTGCGTTTTCAATCGAGCGTGACACCATTTTGTGCTCAATCGCTTCATCTTCTGAAAGCCCCATAGCTTTCATCATATTCACCACACGATCGCCTGCGAAAATACGCATCAAATCGTCTTCAAGTGATAAATAGAAACGCGACACACCCGGGTCACCTTGACGACCTGCACGACCACGTAATTGGTTGTCAATACGACGTGATTCGTGACGTTCTGAACCAATAATGTGCAAACCACCCGATGCCAACACCGCTTCGTGGTTTTTCTCCCACTCTGCGCGTAACCGTGCTTCATCTTCGCTGGTTGGGTTTTCAATTTTAGCCAATAAGGCTTTCCAGTTACCGCCAAGTAAAATATCGGTACCACGACCAGCCATGTTGGTGGCAATCGTTACTGCACGTGGCGCACCGGCTTGTGCAATAATATCGGCCTCACGCTCATGCTGTTTGGCATTGAGTACTTCGTGGTGAATGCCTGCCTCTTTAAGCTTTTCAGATAAAATTTCTGAGGCATCAATGGTGGCTGTACCAATTAAGATGGGTGCAACGCCTGCTTCATGAATACGCTGAATTTCTTGAATAATCGCGTTATATTTACCTTCACGATTGAGGTAGATTAAATCGTCATGGTCTTTACGTACCATTGGGCGATGCGTTGGAATTAACACCACATCTAGGCTATAAATTTCCTTCATTTCCGCAGCTTCAGTGTCGGCAGTACCGGTCATACCTGACAGCTTTTTATATAAACGGAAATAGTTTTGGAAGGTGGTGGTAGCTAGCGTTTGGTTTTCAGGTTGAATTTCTAAACCTTCTTTGGCTTCTACCGCTTGGTGTAAGCCTTCTGACCAACGACGACCCGGCATAGTACGACCGGTGTTTTCATCTACAATGATCACTTCACCCTCATGGATGATGTATTGCACATTGCGTTGATACAAGAAATGGGCACGAATTGCCGCTGTTACATGATGCACGAGGTTTAAATTGGCAGCTGAATATAAACTTTCACCTTCTGCCAACAAACCCATAGCAATCAGTTCCTGTTCAACCGTTTCATAACCAATTTCAGTCATTTCAACAGAACGTTGCTTTTCATCAATCCAAAAATGGCCGCCATCCGCCACCTTTTCTTCTTTTTGTGGAATAAGTTTAGGTGGAATGCTGTTGATTGCCGCATATAGCTGCGACGAATCATCCGACTGACCTGAAATAATCAAAGGTGTACGTGCCTCATCAATTAAGATCGAATCGACCTCATCAATAATGGCATAGGTTAGACCACGCTGCTTTTTCTCCTCAAGTGCAAACACCATGTTGTCACGTAAGTAGTCAAAGCCAAATTCGTTATTGGTCCCGTAAGTAATATCGGCACGATAGGCTTGAGCTTTTTCGGTTGGGTCTTGCATGGAGTAAATCACGCCAATACTTAAACCTAAAAACTCAAATAAAGGGCGGTTTAATTCAGCATCACGTTGCGCTAAGTAATCATTGACGGTAATGACATGCACGCCTTGATCACTTAAAGCATTTAAATACGACGCCAAGGTACCCATTAAGGTTTTACCTTCACCGGTACGCATTTCTGCAATTTTACCTTCGTGTAAGGTAATACCACCAATGAGCTGCACGTCATAGTGACGCATGCCCATAACACGTTTACCGGCTTCGCGACATACCGCAAAAGCTTCAGGCAAGAGTTGGTCGAGGCTTTCACCCTTGTTATAACGTTGTTTGAATTCTTGGGTTTTTGCAGATAAGTCTGCATCGTTTAAGGCAGATATCGTCGGCTCGAGCGCATTAATCTTATCTACGATTTTACGCATGCGTTTGAGTTCACGCTCATTTTTGGTACCGAAGATTCCTCCGATCAGACTTGCCAACATGAATAGACTCTCTAAATCTTGCTTGTCAAAAGAAAAAAATTGTTGTTAAGCGTTATTATGGTGCTAGAAATTTCAAGTACAAGGCTTTTCCACTCTCCTTGATAAAAAAATGTTGTTGCAGCACGAGGTAAGCATGCCATCCAAGAGGCAAGGTTGCGGCACATCACGCACTTACTTAGCATTTTTTATGATAAAAATATCTCAAAACAACATTTTTAATTATATAAAACTTTGGGCATAGTGATGAACACAGACAAAAAATGAATATTTTGAGAGGTTGCTATGAGTTTACGTTTAGGTGATATTGCACCCAATTTTCAGCAAGATTCAAGCACAGGTTTAATTGATTTTTATGAGTTCTTAGGCAACAGTTGGGGGATTTTATTTTCCCACCCTGCTGACTATACCCCCGTATGTACCACTGAATTGGGGTTTACAGCCAAGCTCAAAACTGAATTTGAAAAACGTAATGTGAAAGCCATTGCATTATCGGTGGATGATGTTGAATCACACCATGGTTGGATTAAGGACATTAACCTGACACAACATACTGAGGTCTATTTTCCCATCATTGCCGATCAAGATCGCAAAGTTTCTACTCTCTATGATTTTATTCATCCCAATGCCAGTGAAACCTTAACGGTACGCTCTTTGGTGATTATTGATCCACATAAAAAAGTGCGTTTAATCATTACCTATCCTGCATCCACAGGACGTAATTTTGATGAAGTGTTACGCGTAGTCGATTCATTACAACTTACCGACCATTATAAGGTAGCCACACCTGCCAATTGGCAACATGGTGACGATGTGGTGATTGTGCCGTCTTTACAAGATGAAAATGAAATCAAGCAACGCTTTCCAAAAGGTTATACCGCCATCACGCCTTATTTACGCCTCACACCACAGCCTGAACAAGGATAAACGTCTGAGCGCAACAGCCATAGCTATGCAATGGCTGGCAAGCAATTAAAAGCTCTGCTTTTTAATTTTGCGCAACATAAACGTAGTACATAGTTTTTATATTAAATAAAAGGGATAGGTCACATAGCTATCCCTTTTATTATTCAATATTAACAAAGCTTAACGCTGATCTAGGGGTACCCAATCAATCACCCAAGCTGATTTGGTATTTAAGCTTGGATCAGAGTTGACCTTTTTACGCAAATCATCGGCTGCTTCACGGTCTTTAGCAGGACCGACCATAATCCGTACCCCTTTTGAGGTTGGGCTTTTGGTGACTTTATAGCCTTGGGCACTTAATTTGGCTGCTATGGCATCTGCATTGGCTTGGTTGGCTGCTAATGCAACTTGTACCATCCATCTGCCATTTGGTTTACCTTCTTTTTTGCTCTCAGCTTTTTTCGCTTCTTCGGCTTTGCGCTTTTCTTCAGCCTTACGTTTTTCTTCAGCTTTTTTGGCTTCTTCAGCTTTACGCTTTTCTTCGGCTTTCTTGGCTTCATCTGCTTTACGCTTTTCTTCGGCTTTTTTATCAGCCTCTAGTTTGCGTTTTTCTTCGGCTTTTTGCTCAGCCGTTTTTTGCTCTGTTTGGGCTTTTTTGGCTTCTTCAGCTAAACGTTTTTGCTTAGCTTTATCATCTTCTACCAATTCAGGTGGAATATTGTCTGAACTTTGCTGACTTGCCCGATGTGCATTTAAAGCAGCATATTCTTCAGCCGCTTTACGTGCAGCTTCTGCTTCAGCCTGTTGTTGCATCGCTAAAAATTCAGCTGCGCGTGCTTCTTGCTCTGCCACAGCTTGCTCACGCGATCGGCGCTGTTCTGCCAACAAACGTTGTTCTGTTGCTACATCAACGGTTAAAGGTTGCAGTTGCACCACTGGCTCGGCATCGTTTGGCATGCTTGGCTTTTGTTGAACTTGTTCCACCAAATCTGAGGTACGAATATTGTTTTGGTGGATTTCTTCTTTGCCTTTGAGCAAAAGTGCGGCTAACAGCACGCCCCCACCGAGTAAAACAACACCACCCATTAAGCGTTGTTTGTTATTCATTGACATTCTTGCAAATACTCCCATACCGCTTCTAAGGTATGAAATGAACCACATACCAAAATCAGCTGATTCTTGTTTGTTTCATCGAGCGCTGATTTAAAAGCTAATTTCACACTGTCAAAATGCTGCACATTATTGTGACCCAGAGCCGTATCTAATTGCGCTAAAGGCGCGGCGCGTGGCACATTCAGTGCTGCAATTTTCCACAAAGCGATATGATCTTTCAACAGTTCAATCACAGATTGAATGTCTTTATCGGTCAACATTGAAAAAACGCTGACCACTTCGGTGTATTGCGGGTGATACACACGATACTGTTTTAATTGTTTAAGTAAAAATTCAACGCCATGTGGATTGTGACCGGCATCAAAAATCACGGTTTTGCCTTGAATTTGACGCACTTCAAAACGACCTTGTAATTTGGCATTTTGAATACCTTCACTTAAAGCTGCATGACTGATGTTTAAACCACTGGCCAATACAGCTGCAACTGCGGTTGAAATATTATCTAAAGCCAAATGACCTGTCGGCAATTTTAAAGTGGTGGCACTTGAGGCAAAATTCCATGTTTGAGCGTTGTCATCCATAGAATAAAAATAGTCACGATTCAGCGCGTAAAGCTCTGCATGACATTCTTTTGCTTTATTGGCAATCGCTTGTGGTAATTGTTGCTGACCGCCAAAAATGACAGGAATATTGGCACGTATAATACCGGCTTTTTCAAAGGCAATTTTTTCAATCGTATCGCCTAACCAATCGGTATGATCCAAGCCAATATTGGTAATTACTGCCACATCAGGATTGACCACATTAACCACATCTAGACGTCCGCCTAAACCGACTTCTAAAACCCAAACATCGCAATTTTTATGCTTAAAAATCACAAACGCCGCAAGTGTGGTGGCCTCAAAAAAAGAAAGACTTAAACCACATTCACGGCGTGCTTGATCCACTTGTACAAAGGCTTGCACCAAACTTTGATCATCAACTTCTACACCACCTAATTTAACTCGCTCATTAAAGCGATAAATATGCGGTGATTGATAAAGCCCCACATCATACCCTGCTGCTTTTAAAATTGCAGCTAAAGTGGTGGTGGTGGAACCTTTACCGTTGGTGCCCGCCACGGTAAACACTTTGGCTTGTGGATTGACCACGCCGAGCTTTTCAGCGACGGGAATCACGCGTTCTAAGCCTAAATCTATACCGGTGACGTGAACATGGCCCCAATAATCGAGCCATGTTGCTAAAGAATCTGTTGCAAGTGGAGCTTGTGTGTTCAAGGTAAGTTCATTAATTTCGTAACGATGCGATATACAGTATCACGTAATGCATGACGATGAACAATTTGATCGACTACACCATGCTCAAGTAAATACTCAGCACGTTGGAATGGTTCTTGTAAGGTCTCACGTACCGTTTGCTCAATTACACGTTTACCTGCAAAACCAATCATGGCTTTAGGTTCAGCAATATGCACATCACCAAGCATGGCTAAAGATGCTGTTACACCACCATATACAGGATGCGTTAACACCACGATATACGGTAAACCTGCATCTTTAAGGCGTTGAATAGCGGCTGAGGTACGCGCCATTTGCATTAAAGACAACATGCCTTCTTGCATACGTGCGCCACCAGAGGCTGCAAAACACACCAACGCTTGACGGTCTTGAATGGCTTTTTCAGCAGCTTGAACAAAACGGTCACCCACAACGGTTCCCATTGAGCCACCCATAAAGTCAAACTCAAAAGCACAAGCAATCATTGGCAAGTTTTTCACTAAGCCTTGCATTACCACTAAAGCTTCAGTTTCACCGGTTTTCTTTTGCGCTTCTGCCATACGATCTGGGTAAGCTTTGCTATCGACAAAGTTGAGTGGATCTTTGGCTTGGAATTCTTGACCAAGTTCTGTTTGCACTTGATCAAAGAACCAAGTTAAACGCTCACGCGCTTTCATACGCAAATGTTCGTCACATTGTGGGCAAACATAGGCATTAAATGACATCGCAGTACGGGTCACTAAAGCATGACATTCAGTACACTCAACCGTAGGTTCAGTTGATGTTGCTTTAAAGGTTTGTTGTTCATCGGGAAGATGGATACCTGGTACACCGCGCTCAGTCCACGGCGTCGATGGGCTAAGAACTTTCCCTGCTTTCACTTGTTGATTCATACTAACTCATCGAGCGCAGCTCGAAGCTCCTTGACTTTATTAACCGTTTCAATCACGGCTTGTTCTGGCGCTAAAGTGGCAAATTGTTTCACAAAAGCACTGCCTACAATCACCGCATCTGCAGCAACGCCCATGGCTTTGGCTGAGGTCGCATCGCTGATACCAAAACCTACACCTACAGGGACATCAGTGACTGCTTTAATTTTTTCAATACGATTTGCCGCTTCAGATACATCTAAAGTAGCCGCCCCTGTTACCCCTTTTAATGACACATAGTAAATAAAACCACGTGCATGTTGAGCCACATAAGCAATACGCTCATCCGTTGAAGTCGGTGCAAGCAAGAAGATTTGATCCATGTCGTATTTTTGCAATACAACATTAAAATCATCGGCTTCTTCTGGTGGCAAATCGACCAACAATACGCCGTCTACACCACACTCATGCGCTGTTGCGACAAACTGTTCATAACCAATCACTTCAACAGGATTTAAATAACCCATTAAAACCACCGGTGTGCTGCTGTCTTTTTCACGGAATGCTTTGACCATATTCAACGCATCCAAGGTATTAGTGCCCCCCGCTAAAGCACGCTCAGCGGCTAAAGCAATCACGGGGCCGTCAGCCATTGGATCGGAAAATGGTAAACCCAATTCAATCACATCTACCCCTGCGGCCACCATCTGATGTAATAAATCAACAGTGACTTGTGGATGCGGATCTCCGGCCATCACATAAGAAACTAAAGCTTTTTGCTGTTGTGATTTCAGCTTGGCAAATCGGCTGGCTAAACGTGACATAGGGTTGTACATTCCTTGAGTATTGAAACGGAGGCTTAGGTTTTGTATGAATACAAGACGCAAGCATTGTAACGCTATTTTTTACTGCTTGGGTAGCGTACTTAAGGTACACATACACGAGGTGTTTTTGGGGTTTTTCATCAGAACAAACCTATGTGCTACATTTACTAATATTTGCTTTTTTTTCTCAATGATCAAAGATGCCTAATTTTAGCGTTTAAAAAATTGCCTTGATTTCAATCAACTGGGCTTAATCTATAAAAATCTGATATAAAAAGCCAAGTTAGCATTTACATTTAAATTTGCAGCAAATAGCAAAAGCTGCTTTATACTAGGCATATTCTTGTATATTTTTTTATCTCCCTATGACGTCCCAAACCATCCCACCAGTGCCAGCACGTATGTTAGCACTGTTGCCACTGATTGTTTTTTTGGCCATTTTTTTAGGTAGTGGAATTTACCACACCCTGATTAGCACTGAATTTGCCTTTTACCAAATGAAGGCACCAGTTGCTGCCATTCCTGCCTTAATTTTGGCTGTATTGTTGTATCGCGGTCCCATCAATGAAGGAATTGAGACCTTACTCAAAGGCGCCAGCCATCCCAATTTAATTTTAATGTTTATGGTATTTATGCTCGCAGGTGCCTTTGCCAGTGTCAGTAGTGCCATTGGTAGCGTAGATGCCACAGTACAATTGGGCTTATCGGTGATTCCACCTAGTTTTGTACTGCCCATGCTATTTTTAATTGCTGCATTTATTGCCACCGCAATGGGCACGTCAATGGGCACGATTGCAGCATGTGCACCAATTGCTTTTGGTTTTTCACAAGCCACAGATATTGCAGCAATTTATGCCATTGGTGCGGTGGTGGGCGGAGCAATGTTTGGTGATAATTTATCCATGATTTCAGACACCACCATTGCAGCCACCACCAGTCAAAAAGTGCAACTTCGTGATAAGTTTCGGGTCAATGTATGGATTGCTGTGCCTGCCGCTTTAGCGACCATGGTGATCTACTTTTTCTTAAGCCAATCGTCTAATGCGCTTGAATATCAAGATTTTAATGCATGGTTAATTGTGCCTTATGTGGCGGTATTTGCTTTGGCTTTTAGCCGTTTGCATGTATTGGCTGTCCTCACAATTGGCGTGTTGCTCTCTGCATTAATGGGTCTATTGATCCAACCTGATTTGGATATTTTTAAAATTAATAATGCTGCTTACGACGGTTTTGTCGGCATGTTTGAAGTGGCGTTATTATCCATGTTTTTAGGCGGTTTATCGGCCTTGATGCAGCGTGAAGGTGGCTTACAGTGGCTGATTGAACGTATTTACCAACTGACTCGCTATTTTAAAGTTGGGCGTCAACGTGCTGGTGAAATTGGGGTGAGCTTGTTGGTGGTGTTTGCCAATTTGTTTGTGGCCAATAATACTGTTGCGATTATTTTATCTGGCGACATGGCACGTGAAGTGGCCAAAGAATATGGGGTTGACCCAAAACGTGCGGCTGCCTTAATGGACATTTTTTCATGTGTAATTCAAGGTTTAATTCCTTATGGTGCACAACTTTTGTTGGCATGCTCAATTGCCAAGATGTCCCCTGTAGAATTGATCAGTAGTGTGTATTATTGCTGGGTGTTGGCAATTTTTGCCGTGATCGCGATTGTGCTACGTTATCCACGTTTAAAAACAGCTTAAAAAAAAGCGACCTTCGGGTCGCTTTTTTGGCTTTAAAGTTTACGCGCATGTTGCTCAAAAATGCCATATTCGGCATTTAAAGTAATCATGCGCTGATTGATTGTAATTTTCCCACTGATTTTGCTTTGCCATTGTTTAAATTGACTACTGCTAAAACGGAAATTAACTTTTTCTGAGCGTGACCATGTATTTTCAATGCGTAGCTCTATACCTGTATCTTGACTACGTACTTGCCAAGCACCATCATCTAGCTGCTGAAATATCACCTCACCCAAAGGATAGAGCACGCCATCTAACCATAGACTGTTGTCAGTGCTGGCATGCTCGCCTTGGCTTAAGCTTAAACCGACCCGATGCTGACCTTGCCACCAAAAATTACAGCTTAACCAAAACCATGTGGTTTCAGCTTTAAAAAAGCCACAGGTGTCATCTAAACTGGCAAAAGTTTTGGCATTAAATTGAATCGCTTTGGACTGTTTATCCAAAAAATAACCTTCACAACCTAAAGTCGTCAGCTTTTGGGTATATAACCAGCCATGTTCACCCACAGCATGACAAGTACTCAAGGGATCAGTCCCTGCACAAAAAATACGTGCGCTTAGTTTAATTTCACCATATTTGCTGACACGGATATAACGCACGCCATTGGCATGATCAATGGTCAACTCAAATGGCGATTTATGAAAATGGCTTTGATTAAATAAGGGTTGTTCATCAAGTTGCGTGTTGCGTGCCAACAAGGTAGAACCTTGCCATTCGAGCACTTCACCACTTTGATGATCATAGATATAAATCAGTCCATAACCTGCCCATGCCAAATCGGCAATCGCAATGCCAATACTATAATGCTGATGCTGAATACTACAAAATTTAAATTTTTTATATTTTAAACGCTTACGCCAACCGAGCAATTCAACGCCTTGCTCTGTTTTATATTGCACTGCTTGATAGTCGATCCGAGTGGGAATCGCATTAAAACGGCCATACTGCGGCTGTCCATTGGACTGAATTAGATCCATTTTCCCCACTCACTTAAAGACCGCTGATCTTGGTCTGTATTATGCCTATAAAATTTCAACTGCATAGCGTTTGATGTCAATTTTACGACCCAAATAACCGATTGCCTTGTGCAACAAATGCCAACATTACAGCTTAGTCCAAGCTTAAATAGGTGTTTTCCCAGCAATTTTGGCTAAATTCACCTTCAACAAGTTGCACATAACGTCCATATACGTGATCGATGGCTAAGCAATCATCGACATCTAAGACCCGATCGGTATGTTGTTTTTGCCAATGTTGTGCAAAATATTGTTTGCCGCGTTGCTTGGCCACCATGGCATTTTGTGCCACCACCAATACATAACGATGTAACTCACCAAATTCTTGAGCGCTATAACCGCCTAAATTAATTAAATAGAGTTTGTCATCGCTTTGCTTGGGTGCTGCATCGGTGAATTGTATTTGATAGTGTTTGTCGTCAAACACCACGCCATGAATTTGCGCCCATGCATCAATATGTAAACCTTTTTGTTCACCAAACCATGCTTGTTTTAACTGTGGGTAAGTCTCTTGCAGATTTTCACCCAACGCCAACACCACATCATGTACTTCGGTATTGGCACGCGCATGCCGACCACCGAGCATCACAATAAATAAACTGAGCATAGATTCCATCCATGGCAATCAAACAGCTCTTATCATACCGAGCCAAAAGGCAACTGTCGCCCAAACACGTCTCTTTTTTAAGACTTTATTTTTATAAATAAAAAAATCGCACCCAATATCTTGAATGCGATTTTGTGTTACAGCCCTAACCCTTCAGTTATAAGCAGGCGTTGAGGATGTTACATCTCCACCATTTCTACGCCATCAATGCGTGCCACAGTCATTAAATCTTTATCACCACGACCTGATACGTTAGCAATGATAATTTGATCTTTAGACATGGTTGGCGCAAGTTTAGTGACATAGGCCATGGCATGTGAGCTTTCAAGCGCCGGAATAATGCCTTCAATTTGGGTTAAATCACGGAAGCCTTGCAATGCTTCTGTATCGGTAATTGGCATATATTCAACACGTTGCATATCCTTTAAGAAGCTATGCTCAGGACCTACACCCGGATAATCTAGACCTGCTGAAATAGAATGCGTTTCAATGATCTGACCTTGAGCATCCGACATCAAATACGTACGGTTACCGTGTAATACACCCACGTGACCTGCATTTAAAGGTGCTGAATGTTTACCAGTTTCAATACCATGACCTGCCGCTTCCACCCCATACATTTTGACATCTTGGTCATTTAAGAATGGATAGAATAAGCCCATGGCATTTGAACCACCGCCCACACATGCGACAAGTGCATCAGGTAAACGACCGGCTTGCTCTTGAATTTGACGACGTGCTTCACGACCAATAATGGATTGGAAATCACGTACCAATTGCGGATAAGGATGCGGACCTGCCACCGTACCAATCACATAATACGTGCTATCAACATTGGTGACCCAATCACGCATCGCTTCGTTCATGGCATCTTTTAAGGTTTTTGAACCGCTTTCTACTGGCACAACTGTGGCACCCAATAAACGCATACGATACACGTTCATGGCTTGACGTTTTACGTCATCTGCGCCCATATACACCACACATTCTAAGCCTAGACGTGCTGCGATGGTTGCAGTTGCTACACCATGCTGACCTGCACCGGTTTCGGCAATAATACGCTTTTTACCCGACAATTTTGCCAATAAAGCCTGACCAATGGTGTTGTTCACTTTATGTGAACCGGTATGGTTTAAGTCTTCACGTTTGAGGTAAATCTGCGCACCGCCAAGGTGCTTCGACCATCGTTCAGCATAATATAAAGGACTAGGACGACCTACATAGTAGGCGAGATCACGGTCGAATTCTGCCAAAAACTGCGCATCATCTTTCATACGGAAATAGAGTTGCTCTAAATCCTGTAATGCTGCCATTAAAGTTTCTGACACAAAACGTCCGCCATGGATACCGAAATGCCCACGCGCATCGGGGAATTGGGTATAGTCAATCACATTATTTTGCTGATCCACGATGGACTCCTTGCATAAAGTGTTCAATGAGTTGTCGGTCTTTAATACCTTTTGCGGACTCTACGCCTCCGCTGACATCCACCGCATAAGCGCGGGTGATTTCAATAGCGTGTGTAACATTGTCAGGAGTTAAACCTCCTGCCAAGATTAAAGGAATATCGAGTTTTGGGAATTTTGTCCAGTCAAATGCATGGCCTGTACCACCTTTTAAGGTCGGATGCCATGCATCAAGTAACATGGCACTGGCACCACAAGCTTGGTAACGCTGGACCACGGCGGCAATGTCCATATCAGCTTTGACTTGAATGGCTTTATACCAACGTCGCCCTGTGGCTTTGGCTATGGCTTGGCAATGTTCTGGGCTTTCATCACCATGAAACTGTAAAACATCTAAAGGCACTGCTTGTAAAGTGGCTTGAATTTCTTCAAGCGAGCTATTTACAAACAAACCCACCAATTGCACATAAGCGGGCGTGGCTTGAGCCAATTCAACCGCTTGGGCAATCGTTACGCTTCGAGGACTAGGTGGATAAAACACCAAACCAATGGCATCGGCACCGCTGTCAACCACAGCTTGGATGTCTTGGCATCGGGTAATTCCACAGATTTTGGCACGCGTTCGCATATGTTGTTCTGGCTAACTCATCCTGATTTATAGCCGATCTATAAATTCTAACAATCCGCATTGTAAAGCAATTTTTTGATGTTGCGTAAAGTTCATACCGATTATTCTGTGGGTTGATTGTTTAATTGATAGGCTAACTTTATACTGCGCACAACTTGCAGTAAGTCCAAGCTTAAGCTTTAGGGAAGCTGGTGTAAATCCAGCACTGCCCCCGCAACGGTAAAAAATGAAACGCCTATCTATTTAAATCCAATTGATTTACGCCACTGCATATTTTATGTGGGAAGGTGAATAGGCAAGTAGATTGATCTACTACATTTAAGTCCGGATACCTGCTTACTGCGTTCTATCACTCAATCATTCACGGGGAAGTGAATGTATGGAGCATTTATCATGTCAATTTCTTTTCAACCTACTGCCTTAGTAGGTGCAATCGCGCTTGCGTTGGGTACCACATCCACTGTTTATGCCAATCAACCCACGACTACAACAGCCGCTTTAGATACTATTGTAGTCACTGCCTCGCGTAGTGAACAAAATCTTAAAGATGTACCTGCACGTTTAAATGTGATTGATGAAAAAACCATTCAACAATCACCTATTGCTGATTTACCTTCACTTTTAACCCAACAAGCCGGACTATCAGTTAAGCAACTTGGTGGCTACGGTCAACAAGCTTCAGTTTTTTTACGTGGTAGCAATGCCGCGCACACCTTAATTTTACAAGATGGTATGCGCTCTAATACAGCAACTGTTGCAGGTACCAATTTACATTTAATTGATAGTGCAGACATTAAGCAAATTGAAATATTAAAAGGTCCTGCATCGGTACAATATGGGACAGATGCCATTGGTGGTGTCATTCAACTCATTTCAAAAACACCGACAGAAAATAGTGCATTTACTACAGTCGAAGCCGGTGAGAAAAATACTTATAAATCAATTGTGGGAGTTGATGCTGCTGAAAATGGCTATTACGCCCAAATTCGTGGACAACGCCTAGAAACAGATGGTGAGCAAATTATTAGTAACCAAGCAAAAAAAGCAGGTTTCGATCAAAAAGGCTACTCAGCGAAGCTAGGCGTTGATCAAGACAACTTTGGCTTGTCCGCTGAATTTAAAGAAAATGAAGGTCACGGCAATTATTTCTCTTATGGTGCAGCACAGGCTTATGATTTTACCAATCGCCTTTACAACCTCAAAGGCAATCTCAAGCTCAATCCAAATTTAGTCTGGGAAACACGTCTATCCAAATTTGAAGATGAATACGCAGTTGTACAAAGTGATTACCCATCTACTGTGGTCACTGAACAACAAGAACTTGAGTCTAATATTCAATGGCAAATCAATCCTGCACATAAACTACTTGCAGGCGTGCATTACAACAAAACCGAAGCTGAAAGTGTCAATACCTTTAAAGATGACAACGACAGCACGGGCTATTATGTACAGCACCAATATCAAAATGATGTCATCAGCACTCAAGCAGGTGTTCGCGTTGAAGATAATCAGCAATTTGGCAGCCATACTGTGGGACAAGTTGCTGCTCGCTATCATTTGAGTCCTGTCTCAAGTATTTATGCCAATGTTGGTACAGCATTTCGCGCCCCTGTTGTGGGACAGATTGTTAGCGAACCGGCTTGGTGGGGTGGTAATCCTGACCTAAAACCAGAAGAAAGTATATCTTACGAGATTGGTTTTGATCATTTGATTCATCCATCGGTGAGCCTATATGGTTCTGCTTTTCACACCCAAGTCGAAAATGTCATGGTTTCAGGTGCATTAACCAATTGGGTATTTAAAAACATGGGCAGTGCTACCTTTAATGGTGCCGAACTGGGTTTAAAATGGGCACAAGATGATTTCTATGCCAACGCTGAATATGCTTATATTCAAGCCAAAAATGATGATGAAGATAAAGATTTGCCAAATCGCCCACGCCAAAATTTCAATCTAAGCTTGGGTTGGGATAATGGTCACTATGGTGCATCTACATCTTTAGTGGCCAAAGGCAAAGCTCAAGATAGTCTCGATGTTCCGGGCTATGCAGCGATTGACATGAATGCCTATTGGCAAGTCAATCCTCACTTAAAAACCTTTGTGAATATTCGTAATGTCGGTGACACTCAGTACAAAACTGCAGTGAATGATGCCACATCTTATTATATTGCCAGCGGTCGCTTAGCTTCTATTGGTATGACTGTAAAATACTAAGCCAAGCACATTTTAAATAAATACTTTTGAGAATCATGTCATGGCTATGGCATGATTCTTTTTTATATTCAAGATTTAAACACCAAGGAATTGTGATGGGACACCGTTTAAGTAAAATTTATACCCGTACCGGCGATGCAGGTACCACAGGTTTAGGTGATGGCTCACGCGTTGCCAAAGATGATTTACGCATTGAAGCACTGGGTGATGTAGATGAGCTCAACTCGAGTATTGGCTTGTTACGTGCCCAAATTACCCTGAGTGATTTAAGCGCGGAACACAAAACCAAGTGGGATAAATCGTTAAGCTTAATTCAACACTGGTTATTTGATTTAGGCGGTGAAGTCTGTATTCCAAACTTCAATTTAGTACAGCCTGTAGCGATTGAATATTTAGAAAATGACATTGATGAGATGAACGAAGCATTACCCATGCTCAAAGACTTCATTTTACCTGCGGGCAGTTTAGCCTGTAGTTTTGCACATCAAGCCCGTAGTGTCTGCCGCCGTGCCGAGCGTCGCTTAATGGCAGTACATAACCGCGATCAAAATATTCAAGCACCTTCATTACAATTGCTCAATCGTTTATCCGATTGGTTATTTGTGGCATCTCGTACCCTGCAACTACAAAGCGGTGGCAATGAAGTGTTATGGCAAAAAAACATTAACGACACAATTTAAGCATTCAACCGCAAAACAGCTTATCCGATCATTCTTGCAATTGAGGATGATCGGTGCAAAATGGCGTCATCTTTTTGTCACTTTATTTTCTGACAATGATGTTGTGCTTTTGTTTAAGAGACTTGTTATGCGCATAATTGGTCATCGCGGTGCGCGTGGCGAAGCGCCTGAAAATACCCTTGGCGGTTTTCAATATATTCAAGACTTAGGTTTACGTGCGGTTGAATTTGACGTGCGCCAACTTAAAGATCAAGCTTTAATTGTCATGCATGATGATCAAATGCTACGCACCACAGGGCAACACAAATATCTGTATGAATGTAGTCGCCAAGATTTAGCGCCTTATAATCATGCTGTGACATGGTCCTCATGGAATCAGTTTGAACCTACGCCATTACTTCAACAAACCTTAGATGTGATTGATAACTTTGAGCATATTGAAGTTGAAGTCAAAGCGGTGGAGTGTGCTGATACAGCATGGCAAATCACCCAAACCTTGCAACAGCAATTACAAGGCTTTGAACACTGTGCCATGATCACCAGTTTTGATCACAAAATTCATCAAGCTTTACAGCAACAACACTCGACCTTTAAACGTGGTTTATTAATTGAAGACGCGCACGGCAAAAAAGCCATTCAAGATGCCCTTGACTTGGGTTGTTGTCAGATTGGTTGGATGGATGAATTGGCAACCGATGAGCTGATTCACGCCACGCAACAGGCACAATTAAGCATCAGCGTATGGACAGTCAACGACATTGAGCGTGCCAAACATTTACGTAATTTAGGCGTACAAGGCTTGATTACCGACTACCCTGCACGTATGTTACAGCATCTATAAAAAAGCCCTGAGTGCAGGGCTGAAGTGGCTTATTTTTTAGCCACAACTAGCGAACGCCCAGCGTGATCAAGCAAAATTAATTGCCGATTGCTCAGTTGATAACGTGCCACGCGTGCTAAGGCTTGTGCAAGTTCTGCTTCTTGTGCCAAGGCCTGATCACAACTTTGATGACCCGCTTTGGCATCTAAAGTTAAACTCTTTTGGCTATGATTTAAGCTATAACGCCCTTGCATGACATTACATCCAGTATGACCTTCCAGACGTTGTCCTTGTGAGTTTAATTTTAAAGTTGGCATTTGGCGGTAACTACGCGCTGCTTGTCCTGCAATATGGGTGATCTGCCAAGTGATATCTTGTACCCCATCTTGACTTACACTGAGCTTTAATGGTCGCTCTTGGCGGCTTAAATCTTGAGAGCTTACACTGCGTTGAGACGCCGTTTGACAAGCAATCAATGGCAGCATGCATGCGCCTAACAAACTGATTTTAAATAGTTTCACATATACTTGAAGTGATAGATAAATCATATACGCTTCCCTTTTATACTATTGTTTTTATTCAAAAAAATTAGAGTGATTTTCTGTTACTGTTTCCTACAATACGATCGTATAATAATACTAGAGTCGGCGTATTTGCTCATGTTAATATGCCTGATATATACACCTATTTGGGTGAACCGCTGGTCCTAGGAGCGTTGTTGGAGATGAATCCTCCCCTACCCCAAGCCCCGATTAACTGGGTTGCCGTTTTTGCTTTAGTTTTTTTACCGATTGTTGCTGTTATTGCCATTCCTTTATACGCCATGAACCATGATTTTAGCCTTGCCGCTTGGATCAGTATGTTTGTGCTGTTAGGGGTCAGCAGTTTAGGCATTACAGCAGGTTATCACCGTTTATGGGCACATCGTGCTTATGAAGCGACTACACCATTAAAAATTATTTTAATGCTGATGGGAACCTTTGCGGTACAAAATAGTATTTTATATTGGGGTTCAGGTCACCGTACCCATCACCGTCACGTCGATGACGTCGAAAAAGACCCATATTCGATTAACAATGGTTTTTGGTATGCCCATTTAGGTTGGATGCTACGCGATTATCCTGCGGCAGAACCCAACTATAAAAATGCACCTGATTTACAAAACGATAAAATCGTGATGTTTCAGCATAAATACTACGTGCCTTTAGTCATTGCAGTGCATGCTGGCATTTTATTGCCACTGGGTTGGGCGGTCGGTGATGTATGGGGTGTGGTGTTATTGGGTGGTTTAGTGCGCTTAATTTTAAGCCATCATGTGACGTTCTTTATTAACTCATTGTGTCATATGTGGGGTTCACGTCCTTATACCGACGAAAACACTGCACGCGATAACTTTTGGTTGGCCATTGCCACATGGGGTGAGGGCTATCACAACTATCACCATATTTTCCAGTACGATTACCGTAATGGAGTGAAATGGTGGCAATATGACCCAACCAAATGGCTGATTTGGAGCTGTTCTAAATTAGGTTTAGCCAAAAACTTACGTCGTATTCCAAGCTTTAATATTAAAAAAGCTGAACTGGCCATGAAGTTTAAATATGCTGAACAAGATTTAGCTGTGTATGGTCATAATGTTACAGATGATATTGCTCAAGCCAAACAACGTCTTGCTCAAGAATATGATGCTTTTAGTCAAACTTTGAATGATTGGACTAAGCTTAAAGAGCAAGAAATTCAACATAAAAAACATGCCGTTGCGGAAAAAATCCACCAAATGGATGACAAACTCAAAGCTGAGTTTCATCAGGTGGAACAGCGTCTTGTACAACACCGTGAGGCCTTAAATCATGTCATGCGTAGCTTAAAAAAGAATAGCGCTGCTTAAACCATAAAGCCCCGAAATCGGGGCTTTTGTTTGCTATAGTGAAGCTTAAAATATTTGAGTTTTTGGTCTATGCAGTTTCAAGTTCGCTACCCGACGTTAAATCCTAAGCTTTATCATCATCAACAGCCTATGCCTTTACATGGCGCTAAAGCAGGTCATTTTAATGCTGCTTTAGCCGAACAACTCAATTGGTCAGCACAAGATAAAAACGATTGGGTGGCGATTTGTAGCGGGCAAAAAACCTTTAGAGAATTTGAACCCTTGGCGATGGTGTATGCAGGTCATCAATTTGGACAATGGGCAGGTCAATTGGGCGATGGACGTGGCTTATTGATTGCTCAAATTATTGATCGATATGGGAAAACCATAGATTTACACTTAAAAGGTGCAGGTTTAACCCCCTATTCACGCATGGGTGATGGACGTGCAGTACTACGCTCAACCATTCGTGAATATTTAGCAGGCCATGCCTTAAATGCTTTAGGTATTGCCGCAAGTAATGCAGTTGGATTTACCTCATCCGATCAAGGTGTACAACGTGAAAAATTAGAACGTGGTGCGATGTTGCTACGCACTTCAGATTGTCATATTCGTTTAGGGCATTTTGAGTGGATCAATCAGTATCAACCTGAACTACTTAGAGAATTTACCCAAAAATGTATCGAATGGCATTATCCTGAATGTTTAAATGAGGCAAAGCCAATTTTAGCCTTTGCCAAAGCGGTGATCGAACGTACTGCCTTGATGATTAGCGGGTGGCAGTTGGTGGGCTTTGCCCATGGAGTCATGAATACCGACAACTTAAATATTACAGGTTCAACGCTTGATTTTGGCCCATATGGTTTTATGGAACGTTTCCGCCCCAATTGGATCAATAATCACTCCGACCATCATGGCCGCTATACCTATCAAAATCAACCCAGTATGGGGCATTGGAATTTATGGACATGGCTCAATAATCTTGTGCCGCTTTGCCCCAATGATTATGACAAAGAACAATGGAAAAATGATTTAGCTGCCTGCTTAGAACAGTTTGAGCAATGCTTTTTAGCGCATTACAAAACAGGTTTATGCGAAAAAATGGGCCTACCGACTTTCCATAAAGACAGCTTCGATTGTGCCATGGCATTTTTACGCATTTTACAAAGCGAACAACTCGATTACACGCAAAGCTTTGTTCGCTTACAAAACCAAGACTACACGGCGCTGATTGATGATTGCTTAGATCGTCGTCAATTTGAAAGTTTCTTAAGCCATTATCAGCATATTCGTGAACATCAAGATACCCAAGCCTTAGATCAGCGCATGCGCGAAGTCAATCCACAGTATATTTTGCGCAACCATATGGCGCAAAAAGCGATTGAATTGGCTGAGGGTAATGATTTTTCTGAAGTTGAGCGTCTATTTAACCTACTCAGTACACCATTTAGCAAACAGCCGGAATTAGAACGTGCTGAAGACTTAGCTCCATTATCCAGTGATGTGCCTGAGGTCATGGTAAGCTGTTCATCTTAAATCAGCTGCATAACTAATGCATAAAAAAGCGAATCTCTCGATTCGCTTGGCTTTAATTAGTTATCAGGATATTCAAAGCGGTAACCGACGCCATAGACTGCCTGAATCCATTCATGACGATTGCCCGTTTCAGCAGCATCAGAAATCTTACGACGTAGATTTTTAATATGACTGTCGATCACACGATCTGCCACATCAAAACTATCAGGATTGATATGATCAAGCAGTTGTGCACGTGAATAGACCTGCCCCACATGCTCTAAAAATAATTCTAATAAACGAAACTCAGTTGGAGTTAAGTTCAGCGGTTTTTGTTGATACCAAATGCGTTGTTGGCCTTTGTCCATACGAAATAGGCTATTTTGCTCAGGCTCTGCTTTACGCTCTAAACGACGTAATACCGCTTGCACACGAGCCACCAGTTCTTTAGGGCTAAATGGTTTACAGACATAGTCATCTGCACCCATATTTAAGCCCAACACACGGTCAATTTCTTCGGTACGTGCTGTGGTCATAATAATGGGTAAATCAGATTGCTCACGCACCTTACGGCAAATGGTTAAACCATCCATACGTGGCACCATTAAATCTAAAATCAGCAAATGCGGCTTACGTTGTAAAAAGCTGTCATAGGCTTGTTGTCCATCATGAAACATACTGACTTCAAAGCCTGCTGCTTCTAAATAGTCACGCACCAATTGCGCTAACTCTACTTCATCTTCTACCAGCATAATATGTTTCATGTTGCTTATCCTTGTGTGTGGGATGTTTTTGGAAAAGTGAGCTTGCAACGCAAACCACCTAAAGGTGAATGTTCAAAGCTTAATTGCCCGCCTAAGGCATGTGCTATTTGTTTAGAGAGTGCCAAACCTAAGCCTGTGCCCCCTGTAGCACGGGTACGTGAATCATCAACACGATAAAAACGCTCACCTAAACGGGACAATTGTGCATCGGTTAAGCCAAATGGCGTATCGTCTACATACACCGTCCAATCGTGTGCGCTTTCATGGCAATGAATCTGTACTTCGCCGCCTGCTTGGGTATAACGTAAACTGTTGCCAATTAGATTGACCATAATTTGTTTAAAACGATCCACATCTAACTGGAGTTGAATGTCATGTCCCGTTGCAGTGATCTTTAAATGGGCTTGATCAAAACTCGGTTTAAAGTTTTCAACTTCTTGCTCAATCACTTGCCAAGGATTGACCGAACTCATATAAACGCTGAGCTGCTGCGCATCGGCTTGGGCTAAATCGGCTAAATCTTGGGTGAGTTTTTTCAAACTACTGACCTGACGCAACATCGCATCTAAATGCTCAGGTGTGGCTTTACGAATGCCATCTTGCATGGCTTCAATTTGTGCCTGTAATACCGCAAGTGGAGTTTTGAGTTCATGTGAGGTATCGGCCACCCATTGGCGTCTTGAGGTTTCATGTTGATCTAAAATCACTGCCAACTGATTGAGTTGTTGTGATAAATCACCAAGCTCGTCATTACGATTAACCACCACTTGATGCTGATAATTGCCTTTAGTCAGCTCACGTGTACCCTTCACCAAGCGTTGAATAGGGGTTTTAAAGTAAGTGGCTAACAATAAAGCCACGATTAAACTGGCTAAAAACCCTAAGGCATACACTAAAAATAAATAGCGTTTTTGATTGCTAAAGAAATTAATACTTAAAGCATCATCTTGTTCAAGTACAGGTTTTAAGGCCAAGTAACCCACGACCTGTTGATTGACTAAAATCGGACGCCATGAAGTTTGCGCAGGTGATGGCTCACCGACAATAAATTGTTTTTTGGCATCGTACAAACCTAAACGTGTCCCCAAACCTAATCGATCAGGCATCGAAATAAACTGTTTTTTGCCCTGATTGTTTTGCTGTTGTTCAGCACGAAAACTGCCAATATTAAGCGGAAAAGTTAGACCCTCAAATGGTACATACGCGGAAGGTAAATTCAGTTCAATACGACGTAATTCTTCAGGATCAATCACAGAATTATTGGCATCTTCTTTTAAACTCGATGCCACATTCATTAAAGTGTGTTCTTCAAAATAGCGTTGCTGTTGGGCAATATCATATTGACGACGTAACCACCAACGCGACAGACGGTCATAATCATCGGGTCCTGCTTCGCCTTCAATTTGCAAAATTTGGGCTTGGATGGCATTACCCCAATCATGATGCATACTATAGACATCACTTAAATTGCTGACCAATAAATCCAGCTTTTGCATTTCCACATCGGCGACATATTTGGCAAAGTTTTTTTGCATGGTCCAATGCAATACGCCAAGGCTCACTGTGGTAATTAACAATGAAGCCAATAAAACAGTTAAAAATAGGCGTAAGGCGATGGGAACGCGACGAATGTTCACAGCATGCTCTCAAAAATCGGGGCAAAGTTATTGTAACCAACAGCATCACAAAAAACTCTCCATTGTTTCTTCATCTTTATTATTTAATCTTTATTACAAGATAAAACTGTATTTTTAGGGGAAATCAGCATGAAAAAAATCTTAATTGCCAGCGGTGTAGTAGTTAGCGCAGTGGCATTAACTGCGTGTCAATCACAAAGCACTGTACAAAAACCAAAACCTGAACGTATGATGAAACATCAACACGAGCGTATGGGTAAACATCATGCCCAACGTGGGATGCAACATGCGATGGCAAAAACCTGTCAAGGCAAAGCCGCTGGCGATAAGGTAGAAGTTGCTTTAGGCAAACGTACCTTACAAGGTCAATGTGAAATGGTGTTTATGCCAAAACGTGACCAAAACTTAAAATCAAACTATAAAATGACGCGACCTGCTGCACCAGTGACAGGTGTACTCACAGATACCAAACGTGCTGAAATGGTCAAGCAATTTGATTTACGTTTAGCTCAAAAGCAAGCCATTCAAACAGCATGCCAAGGCAAAACTGTGGGTCAAAATATTGAACTTAAATTTGCTGAAAAAAGTATCAGTGGTCAATGTGTATTAAAGTTTAAGCCACAACAAGCCGCTTAAATTTTGATTGATTGAAAGACGCCTCAATGGCGTCTTTTTTGATTTAACACAACTGTCACTAAAATAACCAATATATCAATTTAAATTGACTTAGAATTTTGATAAATCAAGCAGACATTGGGCGCCAATATTTTTCTTTGACTTTTGAGTCATGAATTCGACTAGCTGATTTTTTGTGTCTTAGTATATAAAAACAACAACATAAAATTATTCATCCAACATAAAAAAGTGGGACATTTTTTGTACCTACACGAGGGAGAGCAGTACATGCCACACTATCAAGCACCATTACGTGATATGCAATTTGTCCTGCATGAGGTCTTAAATGCCGAGCAGCATTATGCTGCGTTACCTGCCTTTGAAGATATGGTCACAAAAGAACTGATTGATCAGTATTTACAAGCTGCGGCAGACTTTTGTGAGCATGAGCTGTCGCCTTTAAACCCAGTGGGTGATCGTGAAGGGTGCACATGGAGCGATGGTGTGGTAAGCACCCCAACTGGCTTTAAAGCTGCTTATCAAAAATATATCGAGCTTGGTTTTCCCTCTTTAGCGGCTGACCCTGAATATGGTGGTCAAGGCTTACCCAATTCATTAGGCATTACCATTTCAGAGATGGTCGGTACTGCCAATTGGGCGTGGAGCATGTATCCGGGACTCTCTCACGGCGCAGTACGCACTTTAGAACACCACGGTTCTGAGCAACAAAAAGCCACCTATTTACCCAGACTCGTTTCTGGTGAATGGACAGGTACCATGTGTCTAACTGAATCACATGCAGGCTCAGATTTAGGCATTATTCGTACTAAGGCTGAATCCAATGCAGATGGCAGCTATGCCATCAGTGGTGAGAAAATCTTTATCTCAGCTGGTGAACACGATATGTCTGACAACATCATTCATATTGTATTGGCACGCCTACCCAATGCACCTAAAGGCACCAAAGGTATATCCTTATTCATTGTGCCAAAACTCATAGATGGTCAAGCGAATGGCGTGCGTTGTGGCTCAATTGAACATAAAATGGGGATCCATGGTAATGCCACTTGTGTGCTCAATTTTGATGCAGCAAAAGGCTATTTAATTGGTCCTGAGCATCGTGGTTTAAACTGTATGTTTACCTTTATGAACACCGCACGTATTGGTACCGCCGTGCAAGGTTTAGCCGCAGCTGAAGGTTCTTTCCAAGGTGCACTTCGCTATGCCAAAGAGCGTTTAGCCATGCGCTCACTTTCAGGCATTAAAGCACCAGATCAAGAAGCCGACCCAATTATTGTACATCCTGCTGTGCGTCAAATGCTGCTCACTCAAAAAGCCTTTGCTGAAGGTGGGCGTGCTTTAATTTATGACTTAGCGCAATATGCCGATTTAGTGGAAAAATCACCAGATGCTGCGACGCGTGAAAAAGCCGACAATATTTTGTCGCTCCTTACACCAATCGCCAAAGCTTTCTTAACCGAAACAGGTTATGAAGCTGCCAATAAAGGCGTACAAGTCTTTGGTGGGCACGGTTTTATTGCCGAGCATGGCATGGAACAAATTGTACGTGACACCCGAATTGCATGCTTATACGAAGGCACCACCGAAATTCAAGCCATTGATTTACTTGGTCGTAAAGTCTTAGGCTCAAAAGGTAAATTGCTGCAAGATTTTTCCAAAGTTATGCAAAGCTTTATCGATACACAGCAAGATCAAGCCAACATGCAAGAATTTATTCAGCCTTTAAGCGATTGGATGAAAAAATTAGGCCAAGTGACAAAAAACATTGCACAACGTGCTGAACAAAATCCAGATGAAGTGGGTGCAGCTGCAGTCGATTATCTATATTTTGCAGGCTATGTGACCTTGGCCTATTATTGGGCACGTATGGCAGCCACTGCACAACATGCCTTAAACAACAGTAGCAACGACACAGCTTTTTATCAGGCCAAAATCCGTACAGCGCAATTTTACTTTGATAAATTGTTGCCGCGTGTAAACGCGCACATTGCCATAATTGATACTGGTGCTGCATCTTTAATGCAATTGGACGCTGATGCTTTTGCTTTTTAATTGATATTTGTTGATGTTAAGGGGGACACGCATTGCAATGGGTGTCCCTTTTGTTTATAAAAAGTACAAAAGATTATGAATATAACAATCAAGTGAGTCGATCATGCCCATCTATAATGCCCCCCTTGCCGATATGCAGTTTATTCTCAATGATGTTTTTAACGCCTCTGCGTTTTGGCAACAACATCCTAAACTTGCACACCTAGATACCGCCACCGCCAACGCCATCTTAGAAGAAATGGCCAAATTTAGTCAAAATATCACGCTGCCGCTTAACCGTAGCGGTGATGAACACGGTGCACAATTTGACGCAGGTACTGTAACCACACCTGAAGGTTTTAAAGCTGCCTTTGAACAATACGCGCAAGGCGGTTGGTTAGGTTTAGGTGCCGATGAAGAATGGGGCGGTCAAGGCATGCCTAAAATGCTTACTGTGCTCAGCGATGAGATGCTGTTTGCCACCAATCCATCTTTTACCCTGTATTCTTTACTCTCGGTTGGAGCAGGTTTAGCTTTGGCCAGTTATGCGTCACAACAGCAAAAACAAACTTATTTGCCTAAAATGTATAGCGGTGAATGGGCAGGCACCATGTGTTTAACCGAACCACATGCCGGCACCGATTTAGGCATCATTAAGACCAAAGCTGAAAAAAATAGCGATAGTTCTTATAACATCACGGGAACTAAAATTTTTATTACCGGTGGTGAACATGATTTAACTAAAAATATTATTCATCTTGTTTTGGCCAAAACCCCCGATGCACCTGCCGGTTCACGCGGAATTTCCTTATTTATTGTGCCGAAAATCTTGGTCAATGAGGACGGTTCTTTAGGCCAACGAAATGGCGTACATGCAGGTTCGATTGAACATAAAATGGGAATTAAAGCTTCAGCCACATGCGTCATGAATTTTGATGCAGCCAAAGGCTTCTTGGTGGGTCAAGAAAATGAAGGCTTGGCCGCGATGTTTGTGATGATGAATTACGAACGTTTGTCCATGGGGATTCAAGGTTTAGGCGCATCTGAATTTGCTTATCAAAATGCCGCACAGTACGCCACAGATCGCTTACAAGGGCGTAGTGCTGAAGGGGTCAAATCACCTAATCAGCCTGCCGATTCAATTTTAGTGCATGCCGATGTACGCCGTATGCTGCTGAATACTCGCGTCAATAATGAAGCTTCACGTGCTTTTGCCGTGTATGTGGCACAGCAATTGGATATCACTAAGTTTTCTAATGACCCAGAAGCAATACGCGCTGCCAATGAACGGGTGGCTCTACTCACCCCAATTGCCAAGGCGTATTTAACCGACACAGCATTTCAAGCGGTGCTGGATGCACAAATGTGTTTTGGAGGACATGGCTACATTCGTGAATGGGGCATGGAGCAATGTGTACGTGATTTACGTATTGCACAAATTTATGAAGGCACCAATGGCATTCAGTCGCAGGACTTAATTGGTCGTAAAACCATTAAATGTGAAGGCGCTTATTTAAAAGCCTATATTGATGAAATTCGTGACTTTGCCAACCAAATGGATGCCGAACTCAATTTCATTAAAGATGCCACTTTAGATGCAGCCACAGAACTTGAATCGGTCACTCAATTTATTTTAGAAGCAGCACAGGAAAATCCAAACTTTGCCAATGCAGTTGCAGTAGATTATTTACATGCGCTTGGCTTACTCAGCTTTAGCTATATGTTTGCCCGTATTGCCGAAGCTGCACAAGACAAATCGACACCGTTTTATCAAGATAAAATTAATTTGGCGATTTATTTTGTGCAACGCGTGTTACCTGAGCTGCCTATGCGGATCAGTAAAATTAAAGCAGGTGCTGACGTGATTATGCGCTTTAGTCCTGAATACTTTACCCAACAAAGCTAAAACTTAAAAAAATACCTGCTTTATGCAGGTATTTTTTTAACATGCTATATCATTTTAGCGATTGGGCACTAAAGCATAACGACCATTTTCATAAATCCAATACATACCCACAGGTGGCGCTGGTAAGCCCAAGCGCTGCCAATCGGAAATAAATACATAACGACTGCTCGAGATGCTACCGCTTGGTTGGCCATTGACAAAACTATAGCTTTGACTGTTTTGTACCACCGTGGTTGGCCCTTGATATTGAATAGACACATTAGGTTGAGGTTGCGGACGTGGCCATTGTGGACGATGCGGTGCTTGAGGTCGCATGGGGCGCTGTGGCTTTTTCTCTACCCCACGATAACCTGCCCACGGATTGTCTGCCCACAGCTGTGGACTCAGCATAAGTAAACTAAGCCCCATACAACGAGTGAATTTGCGCATATCCTAGCCTCACATTGATTCATGCTTAGCATAGCAAGTTGGCTTTTAAAGCAAAACCAAGTTTATGTTAAGATAGCGTTTTTTATGGCTGAGTGAACTATTGTGGCTGAACAATTAAGTTTCGACCGTCTCTATGCGTATTTCTGTAAAGTACCAAGTGTGCGTAAAGGTTTAATCGAAAGCTATGGCACAGATGGCAAACATGCATGGTGGTTTAAGTTCCAAATTAATGTGGAACACCCATTGGCTTGGCAAACTGTACAAGAACTTGGGCATGTCTTAAATTATATTTCTAAAAATGAACGTCTACCGACCCAATTTTTACCTGTGTCGCCACCACCTTATATGAATGGTGAAGCCAAAGATTTTTTAGCATGGGTGATTCAGTGCAACCATTCCGATTTTCCCCCTGATGTGGTCTGTGATTGGCTTGAAGCGCGCCTTCCTAATCCAGTAGATGATCTAGACAAATGGAAAATCAAAACCAAAATTGAAGAGCTCGATCATTTAACCGATAAAGAACTTGATCAAATTATTCCGCCTAACCCAAGCAATTAGGCCAAAAATCTACCCTCTGTTTTGCAGAGGGTTTTTTGTTTAAAAGGTCGACAGCCCAGTCCATTCCATCACGCGATACAGCACATATTTAAAGGTCGATTCATCGGCATACTGTGCATACTCTACACTGTGCTGCTGTCCATCTTGATTATGCCAAGCACGTTCAAAATACTGCGTTGCATCTGTAAAGACTTTGGCATTGGCATGCCCCACCACACGTAAATTGGTTTCTAAATTATAATTTTTTAAATTGCGTGCCGTGAAATTGGCTGAACCTAAAATAATTTCGCTGTTATACATACTGTGTTTAAGCAACATTTTGCTATGGCACTGCTCGCCTTGGGTATTACACCAACGCACATCAATCCCTGCACGGTGTAATTCAGCTGCAACAGGACGGTTAGGAATGCCGTTTTTAGTGCGTCCAAAAGCATCTTTATTCGGGTCTAATAACACACGTACTTTAACCCCACGCTCATGCGCTGCAATCAATGCTTGAATAATGCGACGCTCTGATAAATAAAACATCGACAAATCAAGCTCAACCCCTGCCTTTTGGCTGCTTTCAATGGCTGCTAATACTTGATCATAGATGGCTTTTTCAGTCAGCACTTGGACTTGGGGTTCGGTTTTTGCTGCTTCAAATTCTCCCATGATCACCATAGGCATACTGCCTTTAGACATTTGTGCCACGCTTTGCTCAGTCTTTAACACATCTATGGCTGTGGGACCTGTGACCACCAAAGCCACATTGGAATGCAATGAGCTGCCATCATGTGGATTCATTGAGGTCACTAAGGTCTGCCAACCTTGTGGGGTATCCACCACTAAGGTTTTACGATGATTGGCTTTAAAATTGGCAAGATTAACATAACTACGTAAGGTCACTTTTTCACTGCCAAATGGATTAGGCAACCAACCGGCTTGCGGATTATTGGCAATTCCCTGACAGCATAAATACCAAAAACTTGACCATAATGGATTCGAAGCACGCAAAGGGGTCAAGTCAGTTTCAATCACCTCAATACCGGCTTGACGCAATTGACGATAATGTTCAGGTAATACTCCACCGTAAACTGAGTTAATCGGATCAGTTACGACTTTAATTTCAATGCTTGGATCTAAATAACGTTTTTTGATTAAGGCTTGGGTGAGTTCATCGGTTAAGGCACGATGTTTAAGCGTCGATATGCCAATTTCTTGATTAAATAAAAACATATCCAGCACAATCAAACTTTGCGCTTGTTCAATCATGCCAAGCATACGATCAAAGATCATCTGCTCTGTTTGCAATTGACCTTGTGGGTCGACATAGCTTTGATCACTTAAAAATTCCACTTGGGCATGACGTAAACTACCCGTGTAGTTTAAACCTTGTGGCAAAGGCTTATACATATGATACAAGCCTGATCCCACCAGACTCAGCAGCAGCACAGCCATACAAACCGCAGCATAACGACGCAATGACCAATTTAACTTGGTGTGAATTCTCTGGAAGATACGCATAACAAAAAACCTAGTCCAATCGGCTCAGACTAGGTTTTATTGTATGAATTTTCAAGGGCTTTTCTGTGTATTTGGCTTAGAAGTTAAATTCTAGACCCACCGTAAAGTTACGTCCCACTTGTGGAATATTAGATAAAAATGACGCATGTGAATAGACTTGATCATCCAATAAATTATTGGCATTTAAGAACACACGGTAGTCTTGATCATTGCCATAACGGCCATTGTAATTTAAGCCCACATTGACCATGTTATAGCCTTGTGTTTGCTCTTCAAAATCAGCAAATTGATCTTGTTTAAACACATGATAGTACTCGGCACTGCCTGACCATTGGTCATCAAAATTGGCATTGACCTTGGTACCTAAACGACCAGCAGGTACACGCGGTGCATTTTCACCTTCAATTTTGCCACGTACATAATCACCAAACACACTTAAGCGATAGGTGTCGTTAACATTATAACCCGCTTGCGCTTCTACACCGTAAAAGCGTGCTTTGTCTTGGCTATATTCAACCCCGCGCAAATTACCTGTTTGGGCAATGGTTGCCGCATAAATATAGTCATCAAACCAGTTGTGATACACATGCGCGTGATAGTCGAACTGATCACCTTCATAGTGCAAGCCAAGCTCTAAGTTATTTGAGGTTTCTTTATCAATATTCGGGTTGCCTAACTCATAGGTATTGGTAGCGAAGTGTAAACCATCGGCATATAACTCTTGAGCCAATGGCAAACGCTGTTGATGCGAGCCAACCACAGAGAGTTTGTAATTAGGTGCAAATTCCCAATTAGCAGCGGCAGAGGCTGAATAGGCTGTGCCTGAGTAATTTTTTTGCTCAGATTGCACATCAATGGTTTGATGATCTAAACGTGCACCAAGCTCAACATGCACATCCCCTATTTGCTTATGTTCTAACGCAAATAGACTGTATTTTTTGGTCTTGGTGTCGGCCATTAAAACATCGTGATTATGCCCTTCGTGCTCATCATGGTCGTGATCATGACCTTCATGGTCATGCTCTTCATGTGCATGGCCTTGACCTGCGGCTAGATCAATAGTTTGCTGTGAGAACTGCGTACCGATCACGCCTTCCCAACCAGCAACAGGTACATGCACCAATTCTAAACGTGCATCATAACCACGGCTTTTAAAGTTGCTAATCACTGCCTGATCTTCTAATTCATCATGCTCATAGTCGGTAAAACTGGCATGGGCACGTAATTTTTCAAAGCCTTGAAACGGCTGCGCCAACTCTGTACGTAAATCATAACGCTCGGATTTTAGATCGACCCAAGGACCAGCTGGATGCTCGTGGTCATGGTCATGGTTATCATCCGATTTTGGACAATGGAAATGATCAGCATGTAATTCACAACCATGATACTCATGGCTATGCCCTGGTAAACCATATTGATCTTGGCGGTTACTATAAGACAAACCTACAAAACCACGCTCGTGAATCCATGAACCACCGACGTTAATGGTTTGTCCTTCAGCAAAGGTATTGTCAACACGGCGTTTTTGTTCGTTATGGAAATGATCGCCATGCGGCTCAGCAACAACGTAATCGGGGGCAATATAGTCATTGGCTTTACGCTTTAAACCCTCTACACGTAAGGCAAATTGCTCACCTATTGCAGCAGTAACGCCTGCACTAGCCAATTTTTCATCACTGCCTGAGTTGTAACGTAAAGCGGCACTGCCCTCAATAGCTTTTTGCGGCATCTGGGTTGGGATTTTTTGATCAGTGACATTGACTAAACCACCCACAGTACCTGCTGCATAAAGTAAGGTTGACGGCCCACGAATCACTTCAACCTGTTTTGCAAGCAATGGATCAACAGTAATCGTATGGTCAGGTGATAAGGTTGCCACATCAGCAGTTTCTGAGGCATGTTGTAAAACTTTAACGCGCGGACCATCTTGCCCACGAATCACCGGACGGCTTGAACCTGAACCATATTGATTTGAATACACCCCAAGCTCATCAGCTAAAGCATCGCCAATGGTGGCAGCACGCAGGCTTAATTGCTTTTGATCAACCACATGATCAGCCACCGCAAAATCAGCTGCGGTTTGTACCAAAGGATGAGCGGTCAATTGAATGGTATCTAAAGTGGTTGCTGCTGTATCAGCAAAAGTATGCGGTGCAACTGCTGCAAAAATCGCAAGGGTAATCAAATTCTTATGTAAAGACATGACTTAGGGCTCAAAGTCGGTAAATTCGGAATAATGTTATAATATAACATTTCATTATTTTTGCAATAAAAAACAGCAACAACTCAGCATATCAGCTAAGCTCAATGCATTTATCAAAATCGTCTTATTTAAGCCATTCATGCCTTTTACTTTATCGCATGCCGTTCTTACACCGGTTATATCACGCTTAAGTCGCGGTCACTTACCACTTGCTGCACTGGCCATTGGCTGTATGCTGCCAGATATGTATCGGATGTTTACAACCGATTCGGGCAAAATCTCACATCTGTGGTCAGGTCAACTTTACCCCAATTTAATGATTGGTTTAGCTTTTTGTAGCCTGTGGTATGTGTTGTATCGTCCGATGCTGTACCAACTTTTAGACCTTGCCCATCCCCTACCTATTAAAAATGTTAAACAATGGCTACGTTTTACTGTTTTGGTCATATTGGCTTTAATCTTAGGTAATGCCACACATATTGTTTGGGATGGCTTGACCCATGTCGACTTTCGCACTTTGGTGTTACATGATTTTTTAAGTCAACCTATTCACGCTTTTGGCATGCACTACCCTTTGCATTTTATATTACAAATCACTAGCTCGGCTGTTGCCTTACCCTTTTTAGTGTATTGGATTTACATATATTGCCAAAAACATCGCACTGAAGCGGTTGCCACAATGCGCATAAAAAGCAGCATTTGGCTGAGTATTATTGTGGCTTTGTTGACTGCAAGTGCTTGGACATGGGGCTATTTTGCATCCTTTGAATGGTCAACTGTAGTGGGTGAACCGTATTATTTTCTAGGACGTGGCTTTAATGAATTTAGCCAAGCGTTTTTGTTGAGTGAAACACTCGCTTTGACTTGCATTGCGCTTTGGCAGCAATTTTCTTCGGCAAAATAAAGCAATTGCTTGGCTTTTTGTGAATTTGCTGCTGTTTTTGCTTGTAGTTCTTGTGAGGGCAGTTGCAAATAGGCATAATCCTAGACTTTGAATAAAAGCATACGCTGTTTACGTAGTAGCTTTTTTGTAACCCATATAGTTGGATTTTATACGCCATGATGCGAACTCATTACTGCGGTTCTTTAACCGAAGCACAAATCGACCAAACAGTAACTTTATGCGGTTGGGTACACCGTCGCCGTGACCACGGTGGTGTAATTTTCCTAGACATGCGTGACCGTGATGGTCTAGTGCAAGTGGTGATCGATCCTGATACACCAGAAGCATTTGAAACTGCAGATAAAGTACGTTCAGAATTCGTATTAAAAATCACAGGTCGTGTACGTCGCCGTTATGAAGGCACAGAAAATGCCAATATGGTGAGTGGTCAAATCGAAGTATTGGGTAAAGAAATTGAAGTTCTTGCTCAATCAGAAACACCACCATTCCCACTCAATGATGAAAATACCAATATTTCAGAAGAAATTCGTTTGAAATATCGTTTCTTGGACATTCGTCGTCCAGAAATGTTAGAGCGTTTACGTTTCCGTTCTAAATTAACTAACCTTATTCGTAACTACTTCGAAGACAACGGTTTCTTGGATGTAGAAACACCAATTTTAACCCGTGCCACTCCTGAAGGCGCGCGTGACTACTTAGTGCCAAGTCGTGTATCTAACGGTAGCTTCTACGCACTTCCACAATCTCCACAGCTATTCAAACAGTTGTTGATGGTGGGCGGTATTGATCGTTACTACCAAATCGCGAAATGTTTCCGTGATGAAGACTTACGTGCCGATCGTCAGCCAGAATTCACGCAAATCGACGTTGAAACATCGTTCATGAGTGACGATGACATCATGGATTTAATGGAAACTTTAACTGTTAAGATGTTTAAAGAACTTCTTAATGTTGAGTTTGATAAATTCCCACGTATGACTTACAACGACGCAATGCGTGACTATGCGTCTGACAAACCAGACATGCGTATTCCTTTAAAACTTGTAGACGTTGCAGATTTAATGCAAGACGTTGAGTTTAAAGTGTTTGCAGGTCCTGCTAAAGATCCTAAAGGTCGTATTGTTGCTTTACGTGTACCGGGTGCAGGTTCACTGCCACGTTCTGCCATTGATGAATACACCAAATTTGTAGGCATCTATGGTGCACGCGGTTTGGCTTACATCAAAGTCAACGAACTTGAAAAAGGCATTGAAGGTCTTCAATCTCCAATCGTGAAATTCATCGAGCCAATCGTACTTGATCTATTAAAACGCGTGGGTGCAGAGAACGGCGACATCGTATTCTTCGGTGCGGACAAAGCGAAAATTGTAAATGATGCGATGGGCGCACTTCGTGTGAAAATCGGTCATGACATGAACCTTTCTACATGCGAGTGGGCACCGCTTTGGGTGGTTGACTTCCCAATGTTTGAAGAAACTGATAATGGTTGGACGTCTGTGCATCACCCATTCACGCTACCAAAATCAAGCGTAGAAGAAGTGAAGAACAATCCAGGTGAAGCACTTTCAGTTGCTTACGATATGGTACTCAATGGTACTGAAATCGGTGGTGGTTCACTGCGTATTCATAACCTAGAAATGCAAAAAGCAATTTTTGAAGCTTTAGGTATTAATGAAGAAGAAGCAGAAGAAAAATTCAGCTTCTTATTAAACGCATTACGTTATGGCGCGCCTCCGCACGGTGGTTTAGCATTTGGTCTTGACCGTTTAGTCATGTTAATGACTGGTGGTGCTTCTATTCGTGACGTGATTGCGTTCCCGAAAACCAAAACTGCTGAATGTCCGTTAACGCAAGCACCTGCACCAGTTGAATCTAATCAATTGCGTGATTTAGGTATTCGTTTACGCGAAAAACCAAAAGCTGAATCTCAAGAATAATCTATTCTAGATTCAACCTAAAAAGCCCTGCTCATGCAGGGCTTTTTTTGTATCATTGAGAGTCAAGCTTAACGGTGGCATAATAGCTTGAGTTTAATTTTAGGGTAAGCAAGCAATGGCTATGCGTCCTGCTGTTCGTAATAAAAGCATTATGCTGATTGTTTTTTCAGTCGTACAATGGTTATTTATGCGCTATATCTTGGCCAACAACTTATTTAGTTTGGACACCAATGAGCGTATTTTGTATTTTTGCGTAAGTAGTATCGCAGGTGCATTTGTAATTTTTGTTGCTATCATTTATATGGTTCTGAAGGGCAACCCAGACAAGTATAAAAACTAATATCTTCTAAAGCCTTTACTTCAAAGGCTTTATTTTTTCTCCTCTTTATTTATATTTTATTTTTATGCTCTATATTTTTTTAACAGTCGTGGCTAAATTACCATTAGCTTGGCTGTATATGCTTGCCAATTGCTTATCAGTACTTTTATATCTCCTACCCTCTTCTTTTAAAAATATTACTCGAACTAACCTTCAATTGGTCTATCCAGAACTCTCTAAGGATGAGCAAAAAAGCCTCTTAAGACGTAGTTTAACCAACCAACTCTATACTTATGTTGAGTCAGTCAAATGTTGGGGTATGCCTAAAGATTATAGTTTGAGTCTCATTCACACTGTTGAAGGTGAGGAATTACTCAAACAAGCTTTAAAAGATGACAAAGGTGTCATTTTGGTACTTACCCATTTTGGCTGTTGGGAATTACTTAATGCTTGGGTGAATGAATATACCGAACCCATGATTATGTATAAACCCAACAAAAATAAAGCGGTAGATCGCTTTATTTTTAAAGCACGACAAAACTTTAAAGCCAATTTGGTTGCCACAGATAAAACCGGTGTAGCTGCAATATTCAAACACTTAAAGCAAGGCGGTTTAACCATGATCTTGCCTGATCATTTGCCTAAACCGTCAGGTGGAATCTATGCACAATTTTTTGGACAAGAAATTTTATGTACCACCTTGGTGTCTAAATTGGCACAGAAAACCCAATCGCATGTCTTGGGTTTAAGCTGTATTCGCCAAAAAGATGGTTTTAAAATTGTCTGCCAAAAAATGCATAGCGACATTGCTGGTGCAGATTTATATCGCTCTGTAACGGTTTTAAACCAAAATATGGAACAGATGATTAACCAAGCCCCAGAACAATATATTTGGTCATATAAACGTTTTCGCCATATGCCAAACCATCCATATTTGTATAAATCGATGTAAGTGATTTGCTATCATGCCTTAACTTAATACAAAATTAGGTACCTGTACTTATGCGTTGTGATTAAATATGAAGAATGGCATAATATGATACACAGCCATCATCTATTTGGTGCTTAAAAACTTGTAAAGATAGAGTTTTTTAATTTCTTGATGCTTCTAAAATGCAGCTAAGTTTATTCAAACACCAAATGCGTGTATGTGCAAAATCGTAATTGCTCTTATAAGCGAAGTACAGGCTTGTCTCAGTTTTTTACATCTTTAAACGTGTGATGTGCTGTAGTTCACGCTTTCTAACATGACCCGTGTTGTTCCTATGAAAACCAACTTATTTATTGTGTTTACCCCATTTCAATTGTTTAATGTTTTAGAAGCTAAGAATCGTTTTCACAAAAATGACAACAATATTTTATTATTTATTGATAAGGGCAATCCAAAAAATAAAGCACAAGTTGACTATATTTTATCGCAAAATAGCTTTGATCAATACCATACGATTGATTATATTTCATCATCAGATAAGTTATTCAATCAAAAAAAAAAAAATGCATTACTTACACAATTTGGTACTGTAGACACGCTATATGCAGGCTTATTTCGCAATATTTCTGCACATTGTATTAATACTCTAAAACCCAAACATGTGGTGATTGTTGATGATGGTAATCGTACCTTACGCGTTGTGAAGGATTTCTTCTCTGGTAAGCGCAAAAATGAAGCTACGCGCTTTCTAGATGCATTATTAGGTAAAAAAACCGATTTAAGCTTCATCTATCAAGCTACTTTTTTTTCAATTTACCCGCAGATTGCTACGCAGGTTCCACATTTTATTCACAATGATTATCAGTGCCTAAAACAAAAAAATCAGCGTTTAACCACGCAAGCACAAAGCTTTATTATTGGTTCTAAATTGGTGAGTGATACTTTAAGTGCTGGGGATTTTGAAAAGATTATTGCGCTGATGTGTCAGCATGATACGCGCGAAAAAGTTTACTTACCGCACCGCCATGAAGATCTAGATTATCTAGAAACCCTTGCAAAGCGTTACGATTTTCGTATTGTGGTATTGCCGACAATTTTAGAATATAGCCTACTTGGTTTAGGCTACCGTCCGGAGCGACTGTACAGTATTCGCTCTACTGCAGCGGATACCTTGCATCAGTTATATGATATTCCCGTGACGATCTTTAGACCCGATGTATCCATGATTATGCCTGAAAAACAAAAGGAACTTAGCCTAGTTTATCAGCATTATCAAGCCCAAAATTATCAAATGGTAGATGTTCAATGAAGATTTTAGCTTTAGGCGATTGCAATACACTTGGCGTTCAAGCATGTAAATATAATGCCTTCCCTGAACACTTTGCCCAAGCACTGAATGCCGAAGTCAAAAATCTAGGCCATACCATGGCCACTTCACGCGAGATCGTCAATCTTTATCAAGATTTCTACGAAAATCATGACATTATTACTTTATCAGTGGGTTTAACTGACTCTTGGCGTGGTTTTAAATACGCGCCTTACGTACTGTATTACCCGAATAACGTCCTACGTAAATGGGGACGTAAGTTGGTGAAGAAATATAAAAAGTGGGCAAGAAAACTGGGGCTCACTCAGCTTTTGGGTTTAGACCATGTAACCTCGCCTGCCCTATACGAAAAAAATCTACGCTATATTATTGAAAATTCAAAAAATAGTGTGATTTTTTTAATGGATACACTGCCTAAGCAGCAGGAAGATCGTAACGTGGATATTGTGCACTACAATACTATTTTAGATCAGATTGCCGCAGACTATAGCCATGTGATTCGTGTGAAATACTATGACTATTTCCATGCACGCCGCGATAGCTTGTACTTAGATAAAACCCATCTCAATTTTGAAGGTTATGCAGAAGTCACGCAACGTCTTGTGGCAGCCTATCAGGCACATAAAGCTGCCTAAATCGTGTTATTGAGCGCTTAAAATTCGCTGTTTTAGGCGCTCTGCTCGACGTTTGACCTTACGATGCATCAATCCTTTAAACCAACGTGAAATGGGCAGAATCTCCTTAGATTCTAATAAAGATTTCACATCTACATATTTTAAAGCCAATTGATCTTGATGTTCACACAACATCAAATTACCGCTATTTAAATCAAAAATTGGTAGGTCATTGGCAATTAAATACGCTGTAAATTGCTCAATCATCGCAACAATGACATTCACTGGATACGCTTGCTGTAAGCTTTTATCTTGCAGCCATTGATGCAAGCTCAGCGCAGGTTGCTGATTGGGTAAAAAAAGCCGTTCGACTTCTAAGGCCTGTCCTAAATTGGTATCCACAAGCCCATAGCACTCCACAAAAAACGCATCACTTTGCAATGCTCGAGCGGCAAGCTGTTGATAGGCTTGATATTCAAGCTGATTGAGGTTTGCCCCTTGTGTTCCATCAGTAGGCAGCTTTAAACAGCGCGCTTTATTCTCAGGATGTACAATCGTGTAGCGATTGGCACCACGGCCTAAATATTCAATTTGGTTTGAGTCAATATGCATGTTTATTTCACCACTTGAGCAACAACACGATCTGCTTCAGCAAATTGGGTCGCGGGATAAAGTTCACTTAAACGTGTCGCCACTTTCACGCGTCGATCCTGCAGTAGCAAGTCCACAGATTTAGTAATTCGATCTTGCTTTAAACGATCAATCTCAATCACACCCACTTTACAGCCTGCACTGAGTGCCTCATACAGCATAGAAATACTATCATCGGTGACCCAAACCGCTTCAGCCAATTGCATTTGCTCAAAAATCCAACCTTGTGGCGTGTCCTCTACAGGAAAAATTTGCAGATTTTTGGCAAAAGTTTTTTCATGTAGGCTTGATAAAAAATCTTTTGGGGTACGGCGCGATGTTGTTACCACAATTTCAGATTTTTTGTTGTCTTGTACAATTTTCTCAATCGCTTGTAACACCTTAGCATCGCTCCATTGATGGCGTTTAGATGCGCCACCTAAAGCAATTAAAATACGTTTTTTCTGATGATGCTTTTCATTCACAATCGGGTTTAATGCACCTTGTGTCACAATCACATTGTCTTGCTCGGCTAGACCATCATGTTGAGGTACAATTACATAATCAAACCACTGTAGTGGAAATTTAGGCTTCATCAAAACCACAGTTTTGGCTTTTGGAAAAACTTGCCCAAGCAATAATGCCTTGAGTTGTGTAGCACTTCCAACACTAAAAATATAATCGGGTTTTTGTTGAATTAAAAGATGCTTTTGATGCCCACGCGCTAAAAACAAGTTAAAACGCGACAAAGATTCAGCCGGTACTTCTTCAAAGCTCACCGCGTGTTGACTCAAGCGTTGCATCGCCTGATATAAACCGAGGGCTTGAGAACGATGCCCAGCTTTTCCATCCGTCACATAAACAATATGCATGTTTTAACCCACTTAAAGCACAATAAAAAAGGCGAAACTTTCGTTTCGCCTCGCATACTACCTGATTGGCTTATTTTACGTAAGTTAACCAGTGTGCATATTTTGGATCTTTGCCTTGTACCGCATCAAAGTAGGCTTTTTGGATTTGTGTTGTGATTGGACCACGCACACCTTCACCAATTTGACGGTCATCGTATTCACGAATTGGGGTAACTTCTGCTGCTGTACCTGTAAAGAATGCTTCATCAGCGATGTAGAACTCATCACGGGTAATACGGCGCTCAATCACCTCATAACCTAAGTCTTTGGCAATAGTCATAATGGTTTGACGGGTAATACCGTCTAATGCACCACCTGCCACATCTGGCGTATGAATTACGCCATCACGTACTAAGAATACGTTTTCGCCTGAACCTTGGCATACGTAGCCTTGTGGATCAAGTAACATCGCTTCGTCATAACCTGAATGCGCCACTTCTTGGTGTGCCAGAATAGACAGCGTGTAGTTACCTGAAGCTTTGGCTTTACACATGGTCACGTTTGGATGATGGTGCGTAAATGAAGAGGTTTTTACACGAATACCTTTCTCCATCGCTTCTTCACCTAAATACGTGCCCCAGCTCCACGCTGCAACCACAGCATGAATCGTATTGTCTGTTGCTGCAATACCTAATTTTTCTGAACCAATGAAGATAATTGGACGTAAATAGCAAGACGCCAATTTATTTTCACGAACCACATCAATTTGAGCTTGTTCTAATGCTGCTTGATCAAATGGAACTTTCATTTGATAGATTTTTGCAGAATTTAGTAAACGCTTGGTGTGTTCCTTTAAACGGAAAATAGCCGTTCCATTTGGGGTTTCATAGGCACGGACACCTTCAAACACACCCATACTGTAATGCAAGGTATGTGTGAGTACGTGAGTTTTTGCCTCACGCCAATCAACTAATTGTCCATCTTGCCAAATAAAACCATCACGATCAGCCAAATTCATGACACACACTCCAAATTGTTATACACAGTCATTTTTATCCAACGCACACACTGCATTTGGATCAATTAATCTTTGCCATAACTTGCAAACGACCTCTCGGGTATCATGCCAATCGTGCGCATTAACTTGCATGGATTGATTTGCAAGTGCTAAACGATGGCTCTCGGCGCGTTCACGAAGATAAGCTTGAATCAATGCTGTCGCATCGCTGCTGGATAAGCAACCTGTTTTTGCGGCATCCTCAAGGATTCGTACGTTGTCGGAGTAATGGGCGAGATCGGGATTCGACCCACTCCATGCTAATACCGCATACTGTGCCATAAATTCTATATCTACGATACCACCTGCATCCTGTTTTAAATGAAAAATTCCATCTTTTTGTTGCTCTTTAGAAGAACCCAAATGGGCTTTCATTTTTTGACGCATTTTTATCACTTCGTCACGCACCATGCCTTCATCGCGCACTTGGGTTAAAATCCGACAGCGCAGCTGTTCAAAGTCTTGGCAGAGGCTCTTCTCACCTGCAATTGAGCGGGCACGTACCAAGGCTTGATGCTCCCACACCCATGCACTTTTAAACTGATACTGCTCAAAAGCTTTAAAACTGGTGACCAATAAACCTGCTTCACCAGATGGGCGTAACCGCGTGTCAATTTCATACACCCGACCATCTAAAGTTTGCGTGGTCATCAGTGACATAAATTTTTGTGCCACGCGCATGGCAAATTCAAAACCGCTAATTGCTTTTTTACCATCGGTGTCGGCTTGTTCGTCCATGGCATGGATAAACACTAAATCTAGATCTGAGCCATAACCGAGTTCAATACCACCGACTTTGCCATAGCCAATTACAGTAAATGCAATGTGATCGAGCGAGCAACGTCTGCCCTGTAAATCAATTGGATAACCGTGTTTTTTTGCCACTATTTGATAAGCCAAGTGCAAGGTGGCTTTCACTGAAACTTCAGCAATATCCGTTAAAGCGTCAGACACTTTCATTAATGGGCTTTCAGCCAAGACATCACTTGCAGCAACCGTCAATACATTGGATTTTTTAAATAAGCGCAACACGCGCATTTGATCTTCAACTTGATCAATTTCAATACGTAGCAATTGTTGGCGCAACGAATCTTCTAAATCTTGACGTTTGGGCAACTCAAAATCCATAGATAAAAATTCGTCCAACAACACCGGATAATGGGTCAGTTCTTCACAAATCCATGGACTGACACTCGCCATTTTAACTAGACGCTGTAAGGCCCCTTTACTCTCAATCAACATGACTAGATACACAGTACGACGCATCACCGACTCTAAGAGTGGCATTAACCTTACCAAAGCCACTTGTGGGTGATCTGAGTGCAACACTGCTTCAATTAAATGTGGCCAAAAAGTTTTTAGCCGTTGAATGGCTTTGGCAGGTAATTTTTTTAAAGCGTGTCCATTCCAAAATTCATGCACTAAATTTTTGGCATTGTCATCTAAAACCGGATACAAGCGCTGTTCAAGTTGGCTTAGACTTTCAACTGCGCTATCTGTTTCTTTTTCTTTGATTAAATGCTCAAATTGATACACCACTTTGGCACGTTTAGCATTTAAACAATCTAAAAATGCTGACCAACTATCAAAGCCTAATGTTTCAAACATACGCGCACGTAGATCAGGCTCTGTCGGTAAGGATTGGGTTTGTTGATCATTTAAGGCTTGAATAGCATGTTCAACACGGCGCAAGAATAAATAAGCATCTTCTAAATCCATCACCGCTTGTTCATCTAGCAACTCGGCATCATCTAAATGACTTAAACTGACCAAACATTGGCGATCTTGTAGTTCTAAGCGATAACCGCCGTAAATCAATTGAAAGACTTGGACAATAAACTCAACTTCGCGAATACCACCGGCACCCAACTTAATATCATCTTCAATATTACGTCGTGCTACTTCGCGCTCAATCATGCTTTTCATTTCACGCATGGCTTCAAAAGCGGTGTAGTCCACATACTTGCGAAACACGAAAGGACGCGTCATGTCCATTAACTCATCACCTTCAGAGCTTGGATTGACAATACGGGCTTTGATCCATGCATAACGCTCCCATTCGCGCCCATGCTGAATTAAGTATTTTTCAAGAGCAACGTGGCTAATCGCCAATGCCGAACCATCGCCCCATGGACGCAAACGCATATCAACTCGAAAAACAAAACCATCTGCGGTGATGTGATCAAGTAAATAAATCAGCTTTTGTCCCCACAAAATACAAAATTGCTGCACATCTATGGATTTACGTCCACCTTGGGTTTCACCTTGCTCATCAAAGGCAAAAATCAGATCAATATCACTGGATAAATTTAACTCTTGTGCGCCAAGTTTACCCATGGCAATCACAATTAAGTCTTGGACTTTGCCGTTATAGCCCATGGGTTGACCATATTTAGCCACTAAAGGTGCTAAGGCAAAATCTTTGGCAGCACAAATGGTCGCATCAGCAAAATCCGACAGTTCTCGGGTGAGGGTCACTACATCGGTAAGTTGATTGGCATCTTGCCAAATCCAACGAAACATTAAACGTGCACGTAAATGGCGTAAACGGCGCATCCATGTGTTTTCATCGCTTACATCGGTGAGGGTTTGTGCAACAAATGCATAAATATTGGCTGTGCTTAAGCCACCTAAAAATTGGTCAAGTGCATAATCGTCATGCAGCAGATCGGCGTGCATACTCAGGACTTGTTCAGCATACTGACTGGCGCGTAAAGTCTTGGTTAACTGTGCGTGATTCATTCTTAGGTGTTCTCAAGCCTTTGGGTTTTCTCTGTTATAACAGTAAGCTTGACCAATAGAAAACCTTTTTATTTATACACTTGAATGTGCTTGCTTCTCTAAGGCTTTATGCGCTTGACTTGCCGCCGGTAAACTGACTTTAAATAAGGTACCCTCACCCTCTTTAGAGGTCACGCAAATCTGTCCTTGGTTTAGATCAATAAAACGCTTACACAACACCAAACCTAAGCCTGTGCCTTTTTCACCTAATGTCCCTTGGCGACTAATGGTAATTTTAGGCTCAAATAAATTCTCAATTTGAGCTTTGGTCATCCCCAAACCGGTATCTTGAATATAAATATGCACCTGATCTTTGTCCTGCTCAGCGCGTATAATCACTTTGCCTGTGCCATCGGTATGGGTAAATTTTAGTGCATTAGAAACTAGATTTTGAATCACCGAGGTAATCATATTAATGTCAGCATAGACTTTAATTGTTGGCTCAACTGTATTGATGAGTTGAATATTTTTTTGCAAAGCCAAACTAGACAAGACATTACTGACAATTTTAACCGATTGTTGCAGTTCAAAATTAATAGGATGATAGACAAAACGTCCACCTTCAGACATGGCCCAATTCAGCAGATTTTCCAGTAAATTATAAGTCGATTGCGCTGTGTCAAACACATATTCACTGATGTCTTGAATGCCTTTTTCATCCAAGGTGTTACGCTCTTTGGCTAAGATTTCAGAAAACCCCAATAAGCCATGAAAAGGGGCGCGTAAATCATGGGCAATAATTTGGAAAAATTTGGTTTTACTAAAATTAAGAGCCGCTTGTTGTTCAAATTCTTCTTTAAGCTCGGCATTTTCTAAACGCAGACGAATAATCCCCATTAAGCTTTGAATAAACTCACGCACAATAATAATGCTTTTAGGGTCAAATTCGGCGCTATGTTGATCAAACAAATATACATGTCCAACAGAATCGGCACTGTCGCATAAATCTACTGCCAACATACGCGCATGATACATACCTAAACTTTGCATATAGGCTGAAACTTCGGCATAAATTTCGCTCTGTGGCGTAATCAAATCATGCTCATCAAAAAAGCGATTCACTCGTGCATCTGCTTCGGTCAAAAACGGTTTACAGCCTTCATCGGATGAAAACCAAATATAAGGCTCGCCTTTAAAAGCCAAAATAGCGTAATCGGTTTGCAACATACTACGCGCAAACTTTAAAAAATCTGCAATACGATTTTCTTGGGTAAATACCCCTAAAAGCAAAGAGAGTTTACAAGCACTGAGCTGCTCAGTTTGTGAGCCAATTTCTAATAATTTGAGTTCCATATTCTCAGCCTCAGCAGTTTTTCTTTTTATAAGAAAAATTGACTAAATTTTCTTATATTTAGCACGCTATTGCTTAAAATTACAATAACAAAAACCATATAATATTTAACATAATTCTTGCCGATTGCCTTGACTTGCAACAAATTGAAAATAAAAGCTTAAAAACACACAGCTTTGTAAGTTTGATGTAACCTAAAACACAAGACATAAAAAAACCCCAAACCTTTAATACCAGTTTGGGGTCTTCTAGAATTTTGGTCCCGAGGGTCGGACTCGAACCGACACGTCATCTCTTTGATTTCACTAGCACTTTTTTAGTGTACCACATTACAGGTACTCATTCAGGGACTCATTTGCCGAAATCACCTATCAAAAACAGCCACTTACAGCTATGTGTTTGACAGTTCTTCTGCCAATTGCTCAGCTTGTTCAAGCACAGTCTCTGTAGCTAACAAAGCCATGTCAGGTGGATAGCCATACTTCTTGAGCAATCGCTTCACAATAACTCTAAGCTTGGCTCTTGCAGCTTCTTTAATGGTCCAATCCAATGTGACATTTTTACGAATGGATTCTGTGAGGACCACAGCTAACTCTCTGAGAATCTCCTTTTGCATCAACTCTCGTGCACTATCATTTTCAGCAACTGCTGAGTAGAACGCATATTCGTACTCAGTGAGGTTAAGCTCTTTGGCGAGGTTGTCTGACTCTTGGATGGCTTTTGCTAACTTGATCAGTTCATCAATCACTTGAGCTGCTGTCAGTACCTTATTCTGATAACCCTTAATGGCTGACTTCAGCATATCCATGAGTTTCTTGCCTTGAGTAACACTACGTTGTTCACGTACCTTGATTTCATCACTCAGGAGCTTCTTCAATGTTTCTAGGGCAATGTTCTTGTGTTTATAGCCTTTCATCTCCTGCATAAACTCATCTGAGAGGATGGAGATGTCTGGCTTTTGGATTCCCGCTGCATCAAAGATGTCCACCACTTGTTCGGTGACAAGTGCTTGGTCAATGGTTTGTTTGACCTTGGCTTCAAGCTCTGTATTACTCATGCCTGAGATCTTGCCTGAACCATCACTAAACTTAGCTAGACGTGCTTTCACAGCTTGGAAGAATGCAACAACAGGTGCTGCTTCCATGGCATGAGGATGTGGTACTGCTAAAGCAAATGCCTGTGACATCGCTGCAACTGCTGTCAGAAAGCGAGTCTTACCTTCCCCTTGGTCTACACCTAAGATGTGTTCTTCTGCTTCAAGAATGATGTTGAGCTTACGAGAGGTATTTGCTGTGAAGTATTCTTGATAATTGAAGCCATGCATAATGCCATCAATCACCTCAAGCTTCTCTTGCAGAATGGTTGCAGCTTCGTCCTGTACCAATGCAGGATCACCTTTACCTCCCGCTTCAGAGTAGAACGATAGAGCTTCTTTAAGGTCTGATGCAATACCCAAGTAATCAACAACCAAACCACCAACCTTGTCCTTATAGACACGGTTCACTCGTGCAATCGCTTGCATGAGGTTATGACCTTTCATTGGTTTGTCGATGTAAAGCGTGTGCATACTTGGCGCATCGAAACCAGTCAGCCACATATCACGTACAATCACGAGCTTGAGCTTGTCATCGTTGTCTTTCATGCGATTAGCTAGAATTTGGCGTTGTTGCTTGGTGGTGTGATGTTTGGCAATCACCGCACCATCAGAGGCATTGGCTGTCATCACGACTTTAATGACACCATCATTCAAGTCATCGCTATGCCATTCAGGTTTGAGCTTGATAATCTCGTTATACAAATCAACAGCAATACGACGTGACATAGCGACGATCATGCCTTTACCTTGGTTGGCATTGGCTTTCAGTCGTTGTTCAAAGTGCTCTACGATATCTTGAGCAATGGCTTTGATACGCTCTTTACTGCCAATCAGCCCTTCTACTCGTGCCCACTTCGCACGCTCTTTTTGAGTTTGGTTTAAGTCGTCTTCACTAAACTGATCGTCAAAGTCTTCGATCAGCTCTTTGCCTTCCTCACTAATGGCAATCTTGGCCAACCGGCTCTCATAAAAGATTCGAACGGTTGCACCATCTTCAACGGCCTGAACCGTACCGGGTTTGTCGGAGACTTTTTTATTTAAGTTAAGCCACCTGACCTAACGGGTTAATCTTATCATAGT
>NZ_CANQLZ010000016.1 GCF_947624825.1 uncultured Acinetobacter sp. | reverse complement strand
CATCATTAAATCTAGTTAAATTTTCATATTTCATGGGACTAGTATAAACAATTTTTTACTTTCGCAAGAGGTCTATTTATTTAAAAAACAAAGCCAACAAAATAAAAGCTGATCTAAATACAGTGGCTTTGTGATATCACCTTGCCAATCTTGTCTAAAAAATCGACTTAGGATGCTATTTTACTTTAAAGGCGCAGTTTGTGCTGCCTCAATCAGTTTTAATACAGCCTCATAAGCCAACTGTAAAGATGCAGGATCAATATGGCTTAAATCATCACACGCTTGGTGATAACACGGCGCAAATTCTAAAACGTCACCTTTGATTTGTTCATTAAATAAAATGATGGATGCGACCGGAACTTTGCCTAAAAAACCTGCCGTGTCACTGGCCACCAAGATAGATACATCTTCGCGAATTGGAATATTTTTACGCTTTAAAAAATCGCTTAACACCTGTTGTAAATGTGCATCACCTTGATGGCTTGGAATACTACGCAGCCCATCTAACATGGCTGCATAATCATTAAGTGGCATTCCATTGGCTTTGAGCTGCTGCTCTAAGTCATTGACTGAAGATTTATCGGCATCTAGTACCAAAGCAGTTGGATTTTTGGTGCCCACCATATCCACATTAATGTAGGCCAAAATAGCTTGCATTTGTGTGTCGGTCAGTTGCTTGGCAAAATGTTGCGAACCGGCAATCCCCACTTCTTCTGAATCCCAAAAGGCTAGATAAATATTATAAGGCGGTGCTGTGTTGTGTTGTGTTGGGCATAGTGTTGTAGCACAGCCAAAAGTACCGCAACCCCTGAGGCATTATCATTGATGCCGGGTCCCGTTGTGACTGAATCATAATGCGCGCCCACCATAATGGCTTTATTGGGGTTTTGACCTTTGATCTCGAGCATAATATTTTGCCCAACGGTTTTTTCACGATTTTCAAATGGCAACATTTGCACGCTATAAGGCGTGGTCTTGGCAATTTTTAAAATATATTCAGCACTGGCTTGGCCACCTAAACTTCCCACACTGCGTTGATTGTCGTGTTGCTTAGCAATGTTTTGAAATTGTTCAAGATGCTGCCACATGCTTGGCGCTGTATTGGCTGTTTGATGTGGTGTAGCTGGGCTTAGCGGAGGTAAATGGCTACAGGCAGTTAAACTCAAAGCTCCACATAAAGCAGCAATTAATGTGCGTTTCATAAATTATCTCGCTCTTGTTATGTCATTAGCATATCTGAGTTTTTAAGTTCGTAGCTTGAATTTTAACCACAAGACAAGTTATGTCGCACAGCGCTAGGCAGGCTGTGGTTTTTTTGGCATGATGATATTCACCGTAACACAATAAAATCGAGATGGCATGACACAAATGCGTTGGTTAGAGTTACTGTCCACAATACGCATGGGCAGCAAGACCCAAAGTTCTGAACAAGCCCGTAGCCCATTTCATAAAGATTATGATCGGATTATTTTTTCGCAAAGTTTTCGTCAGCTCAACCGTAAAACCCAAGTGCATCCAATGGCACAGCACGATGGGATTCATACCCGTTTAACTCACTCGCTTGAAGTATCCTGTATTGGGCGTTCATTAGGCATGCTTACCGCAGAAAAAATCAAAGACCAATTACCGCCTTGGGTCAGTGCCGCCGATGTGGGTGCCATTATTCAAGCAGCCTGTTTGGCACATGATATTGGTAATCCTCCGTTTGGACATGCCGGTGAATACGCCATTCGTGAGTGGTTTGACGATGCAACGCATAGCAATTTTTTAACTGCGCTTTCACCTGCTGAACAAGCCGATGTACGCCAATTTGAAGGCAACGCGCAAGGCTTACGCTTACTGACTAAAATTGACAATCATCCTGATGATGGTGGGATGCGTCTCACGTATGCCACTTTAGGTGCCTATTTAAAATATCCGTGGTTGTCTAAAACCATTGAAGAACAAGGTGATATTGCTGCCAATCAACGTGCAAAATTTGGTTGTTATCAATCTGAAAAACACATTTTGCAGCAGATTGCTGAACAGTTGGGTTTAATTCAATTAGGAAATTTACATTATTGTCGTCATCCATTGACCTATTTATTAGAAGCGGCTGATGATATTTGCTATGCCTTAATTGATTTGGAAGATGGCATTGTTTTAAATATGCTCAGTTATGAACAAGTGGAGCCGATTTTCTTAAATCTATTGGGTGACTATCCTCGTCCGCAAGAACTTGCTCTGCCGTTGAGCACATGGCAGCAAAAAATTGCCGCCTTACGTGGTCGAGTGATGAAACGCTTGGTAGAGGAAGTGTCCAATGCTTTTGCACGTTGTCATGACCAAATTTTAATGGGTCAATTACAAGGTTCACTGTTACAGTATTGTGCGCCCGATATTGCCCCCGGTATTCAAGCGGCAAAAAACTTAGCCCGTGATCACATTTTTGAACATCCACAAAAAGCCGGTCTTGAGATTATTGCCCATCAAAGTTTGCAAAATATTTTAGATGCTTTTGTGCCGCTGACCACACCGCATAAAACCTTAAATTTTAAGGAACAGCGTTTAATGGCCATGTTACAACGTGCAGGCGCCCAATTTAGCGATCATCATTACAGCAATATTATGCAAGTGTTGGATATCATCTCTAAATTTTCGGATCATCAAGCCTATCAATTGGCACAGCAACTACAAGGCAACAAGGTTGGTTTAATCTAAGCAAACTTTGCCTTTTTTAAGCTGCCTGTCTACTATGTAAAGCAGTCAAAATAGAGTGAATCAAAACAAATGATTGGATGTTTAATCGGTGAAGTCTTTGCCTTAGAAGCCCCAACCGTGGTGCTTAATGTCAATGGTGTGGGCTACGAAGTCGATACTTCGCTGTCGACTTTTTGCCAACTGCAAAAAGGTCAGCAGGTCACTTTATGGACACATTTGGTGGTACGTGAAGATGCGCAACAACTGTATGGCTTTTTAACTCAGCAAGATAAAACCATTTTCCGCACCTTACTCAAAGTTAATGGAGTTGGGCCTAAAATGGCGCTTGGTATTTTATCTACCTTAAGTGTGGAAATGCTCATTCATACCGTAGAACATGAAGATGTCAATACTTTAGTTAAAGTGCCCGGAGTAGGTAAAAAAACCGCTGAGCGTTTAATGATTGAACTGCGTGATCGTTTTAAAGCCTTAGCGGCTGCACCAAGCAGCATCAATGCCACCACCACGCAAATTCAGTTTGATTCGCATTCAGCTGTGGCTGAAGCCGAAGCTGCTTTACAATCTTTAGGTTATAAACCACTTGAAGCGCAAAAATTGATTAACGCGGTGAAAGGTGATTACACCGAAGCCAGTGACATTATCCGTGCGGCGCTCAAGTCGTTGAATAAATAAGTTGAGATTATGCAAGAACGTTTCATGAGTGGCACTGAAAAGCCCGAAGATCATTTTGACCGTGCCATCCGCCCCACCTCACTTGCCGACTATATTGGTCAGCCTGTGGTACGCGAGCAGATGGAGATTTTTATTGGTGCGGCGCGTGGTCGTGCCGAGGCGCTCGATCACACTTTAATTTTTGGTCCACCCGGTTTAGGTAAAACCACACTTGCCAATATTATCGCGCGTGAGATGGGCGGTAGTTTAAAATCCACTTCGGGGCCTGTCTTGGAGCGTGCCGGTGACTTAGCTGCCATGCTCACCAATTTAGAAGAAGGCGATGTATTGTTTATTGACGAGATTCATCGTCTGTCGCCAATGATTGAAGAGATTCTCTATCCTGCGATGGAAGATTATCAACTCGATATTATGATTGGTGAAGGTCCGGGTGCGCGTTCTATTAAACTGGATTTGCCTCCATTTACTTTGGTGGCTGCCACTACGCGTGCCGGTTTATTAACTTCACCCTTACGTGACCGTTTTGGTATTGTGCAGCGTTTAGAGTTTTATTCGGTTGAAGATTTAACCCATATTGTAAAACGCTCGGCAAGCTTAATGGATGTACCCATGACCGATGAAGGCGCGATGGAAATTGCCCGTCGTGCGCGTGGTACACCGCGTATTGCCAACCGTTTATTACGTCGTGTACGTGACTATGCCCAAGTCAAAGGCACAGGCGAAGTCAATCAAGATATGGCGCAACGTGCGCTTGATATGCTAAACGTAGATAAATCCGGTTTAGATACTTTAGATCGCCGTTATTTAAGTATGTTGCTTGAACGTTTTGATGGTGGCCCTGCCGGTGTGGAAGCCTTAGCAGCAGCGATGGCAGAAGATTCCGGCACTTTAGAAGACGTGATTGAACCGTATTTGATTCAGCAAGGCTACGTGATGCGTACTGCACGAGGACGTATTGCCACCAATATGGCGTATATGCAGTTTGGGATGACGCCACCTGAACCTAAAGATAAATAATATACAAGGGAGATTTATTCTCCCTTTAATGCTTTTTCTAATTCTTTAGATAAAAATCTATGAATGTGTTGCTTTAATTGTTTACTAATTTCAACAAAATTATCTACGTTTCCTAAGTCTTCGTTATCAAGAATCTTGTATTTAATTTTTTCATATTCTTCAAAATACTCTAACCACAAATCTGCTAATTTTTTTTGCAATTCATCATCAGTACTCAACAAAAAAATTAATCTATCAAGTGCTAATTTTATTTTTAGTCTTGTTTCATCTATGCGATTAATATTATCCCCTAATAGAGTATCTCCTAACTCTAATCTCATATCTGTAATTTTAGCGTGATCACCATAAGTTTTATAAAAATTTACTCCAAACTCTACTAACATGAGAACCTCGTGATCAATTAGGCTACTCAATGAACTCATCTCATTTCTTGCTTTCTCTATAAAGTCCAATCTTCTCTGGGATCTAATTTCGAGCGTTTTCAAAGCAATTTGTACATCTGAAAGTTTCACATTTGATTTTAAAGTAACATCTTTTGCAGCTTCAATTTGCGCTATCACCGTATCAAACGACTGTTTAGTTAAATCAAAGCTTTTCCGTCCATACCAATAAGCCAACCACGTTGCGAATCCACCTAAAGCCAATGCAACGACAGTTGCAATCACAAAAGAAGAAATTGCTGTTTTATCGGTTGTGGCATCTAAACGTAAATGTGTTTCGCTCGGCTGTTGTAAAATCACCGCTTGAGTCTGTGGCTGCGGTTCAACTGTCCACGGTAAAAAGACAATAGTTTCTTTATTTTCCTGTTCTGCCATTTTCCCCTCTTAAAATCGCACATATATAAAACCGCTATGCTATTGGGCAAAACCTATAAACACAAACACATTTTAAACAACAGATAAATTCAAGCATGACTCCTAAAATTTGAATCTAAAAACAATAATGAGAATTATTTACTTTAATTTTTTATGTATTTTCCTTAACATATATAAAAAATCATCCAATGAATAAGCATGAACATTAAAATATTTTTAGTCAGCCTGATCTGGCTCATTGCCTGTATCAATGCACAGGCACAACCAAGCAAAGACCTTGCAATTGCTCAACCACAATGGGAAAAAGCACCCGTACTTCAATACACCAATGTTGAGTTAGCGCATCAAGATCGCAACCTTAGCCTAAAGATCATTGGCAATTCAGCAGGTGACATTTTGAAAACCGAGGTCTTAAACAGCTCTGGTATCATTGAACTCGATCAAAAAGTACAACATGACATTATGCAAGCAAGATTTAAACCGCAAGGGCAAAGGTGGTATGCCACCTTACCTGTGGCGCTTAAATTAAATCAAGCTCCTTTAGATGCCAACAGTTGGCTGATTCAACCCAATCTGAGCTATCACCATACAGAACTACAAGGTCAAAATAGACGTCTAAACTTACGCCTCAGCCGCGATCACCAAGGCTTTATTCAGCGCATTGAAATTCTTGACAGTACAGGCTTAAAAAATCTGGATGAAAAAATCATGGCGCAAGTCCAAAATGCACGTTTTAACCCAAAACTCACACCTCAACATATTAGCCTGCCCATTGTGCTAACCAGCCCTATATATACACAACAAAGTCAGCATATTCAGTTACACGATGATCTTGATCCTGAAGATGCGGCAAAAATTTGGCAATATTTCCCTAAGCTTCAATACACAGCAGCTGATTTAAATGGGCAAACTCGCTATATCAGCTTTAGCTTAAACTTTAATACCCAAGGTAAATTGGTTCAAAGTCAGATCACACAAAGTACTGGTATAAAAGCGCTTGATCATAAAATTTACCAACAAATTCAAACCTCGCTTTTATATCGCCACCATGCTCCTGCGCGCTTAAATGTACCTTTCGTCCTTGAGCTCCTGCCACAGTAACGCCAGTTAAGTTTTTATAATTGCGCTTTGATTTTAGATACTTTTTGCCAATCGGGCTTTTTTGCAATTGATGACTTCAGCCATAGGACTCAGATCATGTTCTGCTAAAATGCGTTTTATCTAAGCAATCGCTTTTGGAGTGTTAGGCGTATAGTCGCGTACACTTCTAAACTTCATCGATGGAAACCCTATATGCAGAATAAATTTGAATTTCCTATTCGTATTTATATTGAAGATACTGATGCAGGCGGCATTGTATATCATGCCAATCATATTCGCTTTATGGAGCGTACCCGTACCGAATGGTTACGTGCTTGTGGCATCGAACATTATTGGCATCAAAAAGACTATAATTTTGTGGTGCACAAAATTGCCCTTAAATATATGCGCCCCATCTTAATGGATGACTTAATTACCGTCACAGCGACTGTTGTTTCTTGTAAATCCACATCTTTTGTATTGCAACAAAATATTTATCGTGATGAAATCATGCTAGCTTCAGGTGAGGTGGAATTGGCATGTATTGATGCCAATATGAAGCCGCGCCGACTTCCAGATGAAATGCGTGAACTAATTGCGCGCCACTTGGAAGCACATTAAAAAAATTAATTGGCACATGTAACTATGGCAACACAAATCGAATCTTCACTTCAGATCTCAGATCTTATTTTACAAGCAAGTCCAGTGGTACAACTGGTGATGTTGGTTTTATTATTGGCATCCTTTTACAGTTGGTATTTGATTGCTAAGTTACATTTGACCTATAAAAAAGCCCAGCGTGATGATGAACATTTTCAAAAAATGTTTTGGTCTGGCGCTGAAATTTCAACCTTATATAACAATGCCCAACTCAATACCCAGCGTACTGGTTTAGAAGATGTGTTCTACCAAGGTCAAGGTGAGTTTTTAAAATTACAAAAACGCCAAGCCACTTTAACGCAAAGTATTGATGGTACTGAACGCATTTTGCGCGTGGGTTTAAGCCGTGATCAGGGTCATTTAGAACGTGGTTTAAGCCATTTGGCCAGTATTGGTTCAGTTGCGCCATATATTGGTTTATTTGGTACAGTTTGGGGCATTATGAATGCGTTTATTGGTTTATCTGATGTTGCACAGGTGAGTTTAGCAACTGTAGCCCCAGGTATTGCTGAAGCCCTCATTGCCACTGCAATTGGTTTATTTGCCGCCATTCCTGCGGTATTGGCGTTTAACCACTTTACCAGTCAAAGTGACAGCATTTATGGTGATCGAGCCTTATTTGCCGAAGAAATGGTCGCATTTTTACAAGCACAATCGGTGGGTTCAAAACAGGATGATGCCTAATGCGACATTCAGGCCGTTTTAACCGTATCAAAAAACCACTCAACAGTGATATGAACGTGGTGCCATATATTGATGTCATGTTGGTATTGTTGGTGATTTTTATGGTCACAGCACCTATGATCACCAGTGGTATTCAAGTGGATTTGCCTCAAGCCAATGCCACACCGCTTGAAAACAATGCACCACCTGCGATTGTGACGCTTGATAAAAATGGTGAATATTTACTGAAATATCAAGACCATAATAACGATCAAGCATTAACATTAGCGGAACTTGAAACTGTTTTACAAGCAGCACAAAGCACACAGCAACAACAAAACAGTCAACTTACTGTCGTCATTAATGGCGAAAAATCACGTCCTTATGGTGATGTGATCCTTCTCATGCACCATTTACAAAATGCAGGTTTAAGTAAAGTGGCCTTGCTCACCGAGCCGGTGTCTTAAAGCATGAAAAAGTTTGAAAAACCGCCTTTTGCTCAGAAAAAAATTGCCCTTGCTTTTACCGCAGGGGTACATATTATTGCAATTGTGGGGTTATTGTATGTGGGTATGAATCAACCCCTTAAGCCACCTAAGCCGCTTGAAACTGTGTTGATTCGTCCGGAAGACTTAGTGCCTGAACCAATCCCTGAAAAGCCTGTTCCTGCCGAAATCGAAGAAGCAGACACAACACATACACAAGTGGCTGAGCAAATCACGCAAACCGCTGACCCTGTTGCTGCAGCTCCGATTATTCCTGTGCCTGCACCAAATAGCAGTCAGTTAAATGTGGCGAAAGCTGCGGAAGAAAGCAAACTCGCTGAGCAACAAGCTGCACGTTTAGCAGCACAAAATAAAGCGGCAGAAGCAGCACGTATCAAAGCACAAGCCGATGCCGATGCCGCCCAAAGAGCTGCCACCAAAGCACAAGCGGATGCTGCCAAAGCGACTGCAGCAGACAAAGCCAAAGCTCAGGCTGTGGCAGAAAAAGCGCAAGCTGAGGCAAAAGCCAAAGCTGACGCAGCTCAAAAAGCCAAAGCTGACGCAGCTCAAAAAGCCAAAGCTGATGCTGCTGCAAAAGCCAAAGCTGATGCTGCTCAAAAAGCCAAAGCCGACGCTGCTGCAAAAGCTAAAGCCGACGCTGCTGCAAAAGAACGTGCTGAAGCTGCTGCAAAAGCCAAAGCAGATGCCGCTCAAAAAGCCAAGGCTGATGCTGCTGCAAAAGCCAAAGCGGATGCTGCTGCAAAAGCTAAAGCAGATGCTGATGCAAAAGCCAAAGCCGACGCTGCTCAAAAAGCCAAAGCTGACGCTGATGCAAAAGCCAAAGCCGACGCTGATGCAAAAGCCAAAGCAGATGCCGAGGCAAAAGCTTCCGCTGCGCAAAAAGCCAAAGAAGAAGCTGCTGCTAAAAAAGCTGAAACCAAGAGGATTGCATCTACTGCCAAGCGTGATTTTGAAACTAAAATCCGCCGTGCATGGGACATTCCAAGCGGTATTGCAGGACAAAGAGCAACAGCGCGCGTGACTTTAAGTGATAGTGGATCAGTACAATCTGTGGTGGTGAGCGCCAGCAATCCAGATTTAAAAGCCAGCATTGAAGCTGCGGTACGTGCAGCTGCCCCTTACCCAATGCCATCCGACCCAGATGCACGCCGTGAAGCACGCAGTTTCACCTCAAGCTTTACTGCAAACTAAGCTTAAGCACAGTGCTACTTTTTTTAAAAGTAGCACTTTTTAAAAAAAGTGCTTACATCAATTGTGCAATAAATGCGAGCCACAGGGCTTTTTTCTGATGCAATATCTGTCATCATAACTGTTAAAATTTTTACAAAAATTCCAATCTTTTGCGTATTAAAATGGACCCAAGGATATGACGCGTAAACACCTACTCGGCTTAGCCATGATCGCAGCCTTAGGCGCGGGCTTAAGCAGCCAAACTTTTGCTCAATTGCATTTAGAAATTGTCAAAACTGCGGCAGAAAGCCCCAAAATTGCCATTGTACCGTTTAGCAGTGATTCTAGTATTTATCCGATTGTTGAAAATGACTTAAATCGCTCTGGTAAGTTCTCAAGTGGCTCTAAAAACTTACCTGCTACCGCTGCCATTGATCAACCCAATGCAGCAGCATGGAAAGCCACAGGTGTACCGTACGTGGTCACAGGTTCAAGTAAAACCAATCCCGATGGTAGCATTGCTATTCACTATCAATTATATGATGTGGAAAAAGGCAGTTATTTACTTAATGAAATGCTGACTGTGCCGGCTACACGTACTCGTCAAGCGGCACATTTAATCAGTGATACTATTTTCCAAGCCTTAACTGGAATTGCAGGTGATTTTAGCGGTCGTATTGCCTATGTATTACGTAATCCTGCCACGCCTGATCAACGTTATACCCTACAAATTGCCGACACCGACGGTGAGCAACCAAAGACAGTTCTGAGCTCACGTGACCCAATTTTATCTCCTGCATGGACGCCCGATGGCAAAGGCATTGCTTATGTATCATTCGAGACCAAACGCCCTGCAATTTATTTACAAAATCTCTCTACCGGTAGCCGTGAAAAACTCACCAGCTTCCGTGGTTTAAATGGCGCGCCAAGCTTCTCACCTGATGGCAAAAGCATGCTGTTTACTGCCTCTATGCATGGCAATCCTGAAATTTATCAAATGGATTTAGCTTCACGTAGCCTACAACGTCTAACCAACAACAGCGCTATTGACACCGAAGCGCGCTATACCCCAGATGGTCAAGGTTTTATTTTCACCTCAGACCGCGGTGGCTCAGCACAGATTTATCGTTATAATTTTGAATCAGGCGACACCAAACGTTTAACTTTCCGTGGTGCATTTAACGCGCGTGGTAGTTTAAGTGCCGATGGTAAAAAAATTGCCCTCGTGCATCGTCCAAGTGGCAGCAATTACAAAGTGGCTATTCAAGATATCAACAGCGGTGTGACCAACGTGTTAACCCCAACCAGTTTGGATGAATCACCGAGCTTTTCACCTAATGGTCAAATGGTGGTGTATGCCACGCGTGAAGCCAATCGTGGCTTATTGTCGATTATGTCGCTCGATGGACGTTTTCGTATGAACTTACCAAGTGAAGTGGGTGAAGTGCGTGAACCTGCTTGGGCACCCAAATAAGTAAAACTGATTTAATTTAAGGAAAAATAACCATGAAAACCATGCAATTGATGATGTTACCACTTTTGGCTGGTGCTTTAATCATGACAGGTTGTGCCAACCGCAAACCTGTAACACCCACCATTACTGATGCCGGTTTAAGCAACACTACCCCAAGTATCAGCGTTGACACTCAAGGCTTAAGCGAAGATGCCGCTCTTGCAGCACAAAGTCTAACAGGCGCATCAGCCAAAGGTGTCACCGAAGCCAACAAGGCGTTTTTAGCCAAACGTGTGGTACATTTTGACTATGACAGCAGCGAGCTTTCAAGTACAGATCTACAAACCCTACAAGCCCATGCACAATTTTTAATGGCCAATGCCAATTCACGTGTTGCACTCACAGGCCATACCGATGAACGTGGTACACGTGAATACAATATGGCATTGGGTGAACGTCGTGCCAAAGCTGTTGAAAGCTTTTTAGTGACTACAGGTGTGAGCCCAACACAACTTGAAGCGGTCAGCTATGGCAAAGAAATGCCAGTCGCGACGGGTCACACTGAAGCTGCATGGAAAGAAAACCGCCGTGTTGAAATCAACTACGAAGCTGTGCCACCTTTACTTAAATAAGCAGACACAAAAAAGCGCTCTTATGAGCGCTTTTTTTTATGAGCTTTGTTGCTCGTCTGGTTTATCTTGTAAAGATTCAATCAAATCATGTTTGTTAAATTCTTTATATTCAGGCTTGGCTGAATAGTCTTGCCATGCTTGTTTCATATGCTCAGCTGAAATTTCATCTAAGCTAATGCCCTCACTTGGCGTTGGGGTGGCATCAAATTTTTGGGTACTCATTGTGATACTCCTCACCATGTTTTTATCCTTTTCATCAACATAGCAGCTTTTAATGAACTTGCAAGCCCAAAAGATCGGTAAAAGGTCGAGTTTAATTTTTCTTTTTGTTGGTTCTCCTCTAAAATAGCCCTCAACTTTTTTAATTATCTATGTGTTTATTCACACTGTGGAGTCTTCCAGCGATGGCCTATCTTACTCTTTCCCAATTTTTACAACAACAAAGCGGCAATCTTACCCCTCAACTTGCGCAAGTCATTGACACTATTAGCAATACCTGTAAACGTATTGATGTGTTATTACAAAAAGGCGCTTTAGCAGGCGTTTTAGGCAGTGCAGAAAATGAAAACGTACAAGGCGAAGAGCAAAAAAAGCTTGACGTCATTTCAAATGATTATCTAATTGATGCTTTAAAAGTCCATCCGCATGTCGGTGGTTTGGCCTCTGAAGAACTCGATGATTTCACCCCTGCACAAGAAAATGGTGAATATTTAGTTTTGTTTGACCCATTAGATGGTTCAAGCAACATCGACATTAATATGTGTGTGGGTACGATTTTCTCCATTTTACCGGCAAAAAATGCAGTCACGCAAGCAGCTGACTTTATGCAAGCGGGTCATCAACAAGTTGCGGCAGGCTACGTGCTGTATGGCCCATCGACCATGATGGCACTCACTGTTGGGGCAGGCACTGTCTTCTTTACCTATGACTTAGACAGCCAAGAATTTTTATTGACCTCACAAGACATCCAAGTGGCTGCTGATACCAAAGAATATGCTATTAATGCATCGAATCAACGCCATTGGGAACAACCAGTCAAGCGTTATATTGATGAATTATTAGCAGGTAAAACAGGTCCGCGTGAAAAAGACTTTAACATGCGTTGGGTGGCGTGTATGGTGGGTGATATTCACCGTATTTTATGTCGCTCTGGTATCTTCATGTATCCATATGACCTAAAAGATCCTGCAAAAGCGGGTCGTTTACGTTTAATGTATGAAGCTAACCCAATGAGTATGCTGATGGAACAAGCCGGTGGTGCTTCAACCACAGGTCGCGTGCGTATTTTAGATATTCAACCAAATGACTTGCACCAACGTGTACCAGTGATTATTGGTTCAAAACATGAAGTTGATCTTGTCACCAGCTACCACTAATTTTTTATTGCCCGTAAGTCATTTGGCTTATGGGCATGAGCCTCTCCCATGTCTGTTATTTTTTTAGAATCAAAAGATAATCCAAAGATTAAGCATTTACGTGCCTTAATTGAACAAAATAGCTACCGTAAAAAGCAAGGTCAAACTGTGCTTGAAGGTACGCATTTGTGCCAAGCGTGGCTTGAACAAGATAAGAAAATTAATTCAATTTTCACAACCGAAAAATCACTCACACATCCTGAAATCTGCGATATTTTGGATTTATATCAAGGTTCGGTGTTTGTGATTGCAGAAAGCTTATATCGTGATTTAAGTACACTTGGCACTACCTTGCCATGTTTAGCGGTGATTGATCAGCCTACATCTCGCTTAAGCCTTGATTTTTCTTTAGATACCTTAATCTTAGAAAATGTCCAAGATCCAGGCAATGCGGGTACTTTGCTGCGCTCTGCTGCTGCGGCCGGCATTAAACAAGTGATTTGTAGCAAAGGTTCAGCGTCACTTTGGTCACCGCGTGTGTTACGTGCTGGTATGGGTGCACACTTTAGCTTACAAACCTTTGAAAATGTAGCCTTAGAAGATGTGTTGTCACGCTTTGAAATTCCGGTTTATGTGACCAGCTCACATCGCTCCACCAGTCTGTATGAACAAGATCTTACCCAACCTTGCGTATGGATTTTAGGCAATGAAGGTCAAGGTGCATCGGAATATGCTTTAGAACATGCCAAAGCACTTGCCATTCCACAACCGGGCGGTCAAGAATCTTTAAATGTTGCCATTGCAGGTTCAATTTGCTTCTTTGAAATGGTCCGTCAACGCCTGTAATGTTTTGACTTAAAACCGCATTTTTTGTCAAAACTCTACACTTGATTAAAAAAATAATAATTGCATTGTCAACCAAAGCATTATTTCTAACGTTATAACACTATGACAATGGAAATAATGCTGGGGATCCAATGACAGGATTTTCCATCTCTATGGATGTAGCACCGAAACACGCGCAAAGCCAAGATGCAAGTATGTTAAAACGTACCAGCGAACAACGTCTGAAAGTTTTTATGCAAGACGTAACTGGACGTGCTTTGGTGATGATGGAAAGTGCCACCCAAGGTCAACATGGTATTGCCATGGATTTGGTGCAAGAGGCTTTTATTGCACTACACGGCGCTTATAGCGATCGTCCAAGTGAACAATGGTATCCCCTGTTTTACACCATTTTAAACAATAAATTGCACGATTGGCGGCGGCGTGAAATGCGCCGTGCTCATCCATTTTCTTTTTTTAAAAAAGTCAGCTTAGATGATGAAGATCTCGCCGTTCAGGATGTGGTTGATGAAACTGCACTTAACCCGCTCGATTTTTTAGATCAAGCTGTCACTGCCGAGGAAATTCAAGCCGCCATTCAGCAATTGCCACTGCGTCAGCAGCAAGCCTTTATGTTGCGCGCTTGGGAAGGGTTTGATACTCAAACCACAGCGCAAATCATGAATTGTTCCGAAGGTAGTGTCAAAACTCACTATCACCGTGCCATTCAGGGGCTTCGTGCCACACTCGCACACTTAAATCCACATCTGGGAGGGTCATCAACATGAAACATGATGATTACTTAAAACAAGTCACTTCCAAACTCGACCATTTGGCCCACCGTCCACACGATCAAGCTCAAGTGATGAATCAGGTCTTGGAGCGTATTCAACAAAAAAAGACCGCTCGTTATGGTCTTTGGAAAATGTCAGGTTTTGCATTGGCAGCGGCCGTTACCGGTATTGCCATTTTACCGCAATCTCATGACCTGACCGACGCACAGATGAATCAGGCTGTGGTTTCACCTAAACTTTCACCACAAATGGTGGAAGATTTAGATATGTTGTTAGTTTTAGGTGAAGATCGAGGTCCACATGGCAGCTAAAAAGGTCGCCTTGGCACTGTGTGCTGTTGGTTTTTTACAAACCAGTTTTGCCGGTTTTGAACGTTTTTGGCTGTTTAGTCACGATGCCAATACGCAAGTGGACAGTTGGGAAGGGATGAGTGATGCCGAACAGCTCGCCGCGATCCAACGTTATCAAAGTTTAAAAGAATTACCTGAACAACAAAGCCATACGCTGCAACAACGTATTGATTGGTTTACGCAGTTACCTGAGCAAGATAAACAAAAAATGCGTGAAGTGTGGCAAAAAATGAGCAGTAGCGAACGACGTGATCTTGGCCAGCGTTTAGCAGAGGCCACGCCTGAAGCACGCAATGCCATCCGTGAAGAATACATCTTAAAATATACCTCACTCCCTGCTTCGCCATAAAAAAAGCCTCAAATGAGGCTTTTTTTTATTCTTGATGATATTCGTCAATCAAGGCAAAAATTTGTCTTAAGGTGGCACCACTGAGTTTGGTTTTCTCACCTTTGAGTAATTGAATCAATTGTTCGAGACTTTGCAATAAAATCGCAGCTTGATGTGGTCCATGATTGAGTAAATAGTCAATAATTTGTTGATCAATATGAATACCACGCCGGTCAAGCACAGAATTGACCAAAGCGTAGCGGTCAGCATATAAGCTGCCATTGGGAACACGTACACTCACCGCTTGGGTTAAACGCGACTGTAAATCAGGCAGTTCAAGTTTGAGCTCTATTGGTGCCATACGTGATGAAAACACCAATTGTCCGCCTTCTTCATTGTTATAGTTAATCAAATGAAAAACGGCTTTTTGCCAATGTGGTACACCACTAATCGCTTCTATGTCATCAAGCGCAACTAAATCATAACGTTCAAGTGAGGTAATGGCTTCTGTGGGTGCATCCAATAGCTCTAACAAAGACACTTGAATCGCAGATTTACCTACATCTAAATAAGAGTCACAAATTGCCGAAAGTAAATGACTTTTTCCTGTGCCAGCACCACCATAAACATAAAAGCGGCTCATTAAACCTGCGTGAAGCTGACGGACTGCATCAATCACATGGCCCCATCCCGGACCCGAAAAATCACTAATTCGAGCGTCGAGTTGAGGTTCAATATCGAGTTGCAATTGGCGCATATAGATCGTATAGCCTTTTCACTTACATGTTATTGTCAGGTCAATCCATCTTACTAGATTTTTCATCGAGTTGCTGTGTTTTTAGCTCAGGATCATTCATTTCTACATGAATATCTAATTGCTCTGTCACAATATTGACCGAACCATCTTGGCGACTATGAACCACTAAAGTCGGCTCATTTTGATACAACTGGCTACTTTGATAAAAATCACGTAAATGGCGCAGTAAAACTACAATCACTGCTGCAACTGGTAAGGCAATTAACATGCCTAAGAAGCCAGCCAACTGTGCCCCTGCCAATACTGCAAATACTACAGCCACTGGCGATAAACCAATTTTATCACCCAATAAGAAAGGCTGTAACACATAGCCTTCAATGGCTTGCCCGACCATAAACACCACCAATACCAGTGCCAACTGCATCCAATCTAAGCCAAATTGAAAAAGACTGGCAATCACCGCAGCAATAATACCTACAGCAAAGCCTAAATAAGGAATGATACTGGCAAGACCTGCAATCATGCCAATAATTAAACCAACCTCTAAGCCAATCAGTTGTAAACCAACTGCATAGACAACCCCAAGCAACACCATCACCAAAAGCTGACCTTTAACAAATGCACCCAAAACGCTATGGCATTCATTCACTACATGTAAGGTGCCATTTTCATAACGACGTGGAATCAGGCGGCGTAAACCATCTAACATACGATCCCAATCAAGTAGAAAATAAAAGGCAATGATCGGAATCAAAACCGCTGTGCCGCCAATTTGGATAAAATTTAAACCTGACTGTGCCAAACGCATGGCCATGACTTGTAAGCTGTCGGCACTGTAGTTGGTTTGCACATAATCCATGATGACCGTTGAAAATTGTTGCGTGTCAATTTCCATTTGATCAACGTTAAATGTTTCAGACACCCAAGGCAAAAAAGTATAATTAACCCAATGAATCCCTGCAGGAATACTGTCTCTTGCGTACTTTAACTGCTCCCAAATCAGTGGAAATAGATACCAAATTGCAAGTGTCATAAACACAGCAATACCGACAAAAACTAAAGTAATCGACAGCCATCTTGGCAAACCATAATGATGGAGTTTATCCACCAATGGGCTAAATAAATATGCAATTAAAAACGCGCCCACAAACGGGATTACAACAGGCTTTAATAAGTATAAAATCCAAACGAAGAGCGCGATGCCTGCCAATATAAATATACGACGCAAGGTTTTGTCACCCATAATTTCGCCTTTTTCCTTGTTATCGCTTATGAAACGTAAAATATTTTAATAAAGATAGCATTTTAGGTCATAAATAACATAAGAGTTTCGTATATTCAGGTTATAATCGCCGCGCGAATGCGGAGACTTCAATTATGAGCAACTCAACTTCTACCCCAAACACCGGTTTAAGCTACAAAGACGCAGGTGTCGACATTGAAGCGGGCGACGCGTTAGTCGATCGTATCAAATCAGTCGCAAAACGCACATCACGTCCAGAAGTGATGGGAGGCCTTGGTGGCTTCGGCGCACTTTGTAAAATTCCTAAAGGTTATGAAGAACCTGTTCTCGTATCAGGCACAGATGGTGTTGGTACAAAATTACGTTTGGCACTCAATTTAAACCGTCATGACACCATTGGTCAGGACTTGGTGGCAATGTGTGTAAACGACCTTCTTGTCTGCGGTGCTGAGCCGTTATTCTTCCTAGATTACTATGCAACAGGTCACTTAAATGTAGACGTTGCTGCCAATGTGGTGACCGGCATTGGTGCAGGTTGTGAACTTGCAGGCTGTGCATTGGTTGGCGGTGAAACTGCTGAAATGCCAGGCATGTATGAAGGCGAAGACTACGACCTTGCAGGTTTCTGTGTGGGTGTGGTTGAACAAAGCAAAATTATTGATGGCTCTAAAGTAAAAGCCGGTGACGTGTTAATTGGTGTAGCATCAAGTGGTGCACATTCAAACGGTTACTCTTTACTTCGTAAAATTTTAGACGTGAAAAATGTTGATTTAACTCAACTTGTCGATGGTCGCCCACTTGCTGATGTTGCAATGGAACCAACACGTATTTACGTTAAATCAATCCTTGAATTGCTCAAAACTGTAGACGTACATGCGATGGCACACATCACAGGTGGCGGTTTACCAGGTAACTTACCACGCGTATTACCAAACGGTGCTCAAGCAGTTGTTAATGAAGGCTCATGGGAATGGCCTGACTTGTTCAAATTACTACAACGCGAAGGCGGCGTAGAACAATTTGAAATGTACCGCACATTTAACTGTGGCGTGGGCATGGTACTTGTGGTTGATGCAAACGATGCAGAGCAAACTGTTGAATTATTAAATGGCCTTGGCGAAAAAGCATGGGCAATGGGTTCAATTGTTGACAATGCTGAATCAGTTGCAGGCGCAGACGAAAAAATTCGTGTAATTTTTGCTTAAATTGTAATGATTAAAATTGCCGTTTTAGTTTCAGGCAGTGGTTCAAACTTGCAAGCTTTGATCGATGCCAATCTATCAGGGCAAATTGTTGGGGTAATTTCCAACAAGCCTACAGCGTATGCACTTGAACGTGCTCAAAATGCCAATATTGCTACGGCGGTCATTGAACATCAACATTACCCAAAGCGTGAGCTTTTTGATGCAGCAATGCATCAACAGCTTTTAGATTGGGATGTAGATTTGGTGATTTTAGCCGGCTTTATGCGCATTTTAACCCCCGGTTTTGTTCAGCAATGGCACGGAAAAATGATTAACATTCATCCGTCGCTGTTGCCTGTTTACAAAGGTATGCATACCCATCAACGTGTGTTACGCACGGGAGATGCATATCATGGCTGTACGGTACATTATGTCACCGCAGAACTTGACGCAGGTCAAGCCCTCGCGCAAGGTGTGCTGCGTGTACATCAGCATGATGACGAAGACAGTTTAGCCAAACGTGTGCATGTACTTGAACATCTGATCTACCCACAAGTGGCAGAATGGATTTGTAATGGTACCTTGTTGCATACTGAACATGGGGTGTTGTATCGCGGTCAAGCGTTGAATGAACCTGTACAATTTACCAAGATTTAAATGCTAAAAAACGCAGCCTAGGCTGCGTTTTTTTATTTATATAAGCTTCTTGATAAAATCCACCACCTCAACAGGATGTTCAAGCGGAAACATATGTCCGCCCTTAAACACACTATATGGAATGCCTAATTTTTGCTGAATCAGCTGCGGAAAGCCTTTTTCATTAAAAATACTGTGCTCTCCCACCACCAAATGTGTTGCTACACTTGGCTGTGGTTTGGGCTGCCAATAGCTTGATGGATTGGTTCTAAAGATATTCACCTCATCCATCTTAGCAATGCTTAGGGTCACCCCACCACGCACAGGATCATCCCTTAAAGCATGCTGTATGTAAGCTTGAAAACAATCTTCATCAAAATCTTGATAAAAGCCTTTAGAACCTAAGCTTGCGGCTGCCTGTTCACGACTGTCCCAATGATCACGACGTTTTTTGGATAAACCCGCAGGACTCAATTGATCAATCTTTTTGGGTTGCAATCGTTTTGCCAAATCTAGGGCAAAAGCGGCTTTACCGACCAACAATGGCGGATCAAGCAAAATCACTTGATTAAATAATTCAGGTCGCGCATAAGCGGCTTGCAAGGTCAATAGTGCACCTAAAGAATGCCCCAAACCAATCACAGGTCGGCCTGCGGCTTGACGCACAATACTATCAATCACTTGTTGGGTTAGACCACGCCACCCTTCATCAATTGGATAGCGTTTATCTGTGCCTAAGGCTTCGGTATAAATGACATCGTATTCATCTGATAATAAATCAAATAGCTTTTGATAAACTCGACTAGGTACACCGTTGGCATGCGCAAAATGAATTATTGGTTTCATTGTAATTTTGGATCTTGTTGTGTTTGCAATTGTTGTTGCACAGATGATGCCACACCTTGACCAATCTCGCTGCCCATTCGTCCTAAAATTGAATCTAATGGATTATGCTCAATGGTGTAATTAACCGTTTTTTCCAATTTTAGTTCACGTTTCAAGGTGTACATGCTACCGACGCGATCTGCAATACCCAATTGAACTGCCTGCTCACCTGTCCAAAATAAACCAGAGAAAATTGCAGGATCATTAGATTTAAGCTTAGTACCTCGCCCGTCTTTTACCGCCTGAATAAAGTGACCATGCACATTATCAAGTACGCCTTGTACGTGCGCTTGTTGAGCAGGATCAATGGGTTGTGTCATGGACAGTAAGGCTTTATTGTCACCTGAGGTCATGGTGCGATCTTGTACCCCTAATTTTTGCATTAAACCGTTAATGCCATAATTGGGCATAATTACACCAATTGAACCCACTAAACTTGATGGATTGACAATAATTTGATCTGCCGCAGAAGCAATATAGTAGGCACCTGATGCACCGGTATCCCCAATCACAGCATAGAGTTTCTTTTCGTTATGCTTTTGCTTTAAGTAACGAATTTCTTGCCAAATTTCATCCGATTGTACCGGTGAACCACCCGGTGAGTTAATGTTTAACACCACCGCTTTGGCTTGATTATTACTAAAAGCTCTATTTAAGGCTTTAATGGTGTTTTCACTATTGACGCTTTGTTTATCTGCGCCAATGGTCCCAATCACATCAACCACAGCAATATGCGCTGAAGTACTACCAGATACAGTCTCTGATTTACTGGCCGTTGAACAGCCTTTGCCTAAAGCCAACAACACAAATAAAATATAAGCGAAAGTCAGGCATTTAAAGAAAACGCCCCAACGGCGAGCACGGCGCTGCTCTTCTACTGAAGCCAATACTGCTTTTTCTAAGAGTTTCCATTCTTGACCTGTCGGCTGAATAGGTTGCCCACGTGTTTCATCTTGTGGTTTTGGTGGCCAATCAGACATAAAAACAACCCAAAGTAATTTAAATTGTCCTCATTATATACAATGATTTTCACCTTGCTGTCTAAACACAACATTTTCGCCTATAATAATTTTCTTCTTTTGTTGCATCTGCCCTCGCGATCACCATGCCCACTAAGCAAAATTCAACCTATCGCTTGCTGAACTTGTTCAGCCGTCAGCCGATACAGTTATCTCGTTTTGTTGCCAAAATGTTGGCAGGTTTAGTCAATCATTTAAAAATTTCTAAAACTTCAAATACCATTCGGCTCAATTTACACATCGCTTTTCCACATTTACCCGAAGCCGAGCGCGAACGAATTTGCCGAACTGCGATTCAAAATGAACTGTGTTCATATTTTGAGTTCTTTAGTATTTGGGGCGCGAGCAATCAAAAAAATATTAGCCGTATTCACAATATTTATGGCAAAGACATTTTAGATGAAGCTTTAGCTGCACAAAAAGGTGTGGTATTGGTGGTGCCACACTTTGGTACATGGGAAGTCATGAACGCATGGCTGGCACAATATACCCAAATGACCATTATGTATAAGCCTGTGAAAAATCCTGCTGCGGATCAATTTGTGCGTAATGCACGTAGCCGTGAACAAGCAAACTTAGTTCCAACCGATGAATCAGGGGTTCGGCAAATTTTTAAAGCCTTAAAACAAGGCGGTACAACTGTAATTTTGCCCGATCACACCCCTAATATTGGTGGTGATATGGTGCCGTATTTTGGTGTGCCTTTGGCATCGAGCAACTTAAGTGCCAAACTGATTCAAAAAACCAAAGCCAAAGCTATTTTATTGTACGCAATACGTAATGCAACTGATGGTTTTGATATGCACATTGAAGCCATTGATGATGCGATCTATCAAGGTAGCGCTAATGAAGGCACCCAAGTGATTCATCAAGCCATTGAAGATTTAATTGCACGTTATCCTGAACATTATCATTGGAGCTATAAACGTTTTAAGGCCAACCCTGCCTTGGGTGGTTTATATAATGTTCCAACAGCTGAGGCTTTATCGCGGATTGCAGACCTTCGCGCTGCAACCAAAGCCGCTCATGCCGCTGCGCCTGTAGCCAAAGCTGATGACTTTGATCAATCTTAAACTGTACACTGCCTTGATCAATGGTGGTCAGCAGTGGCAGATTCAATGCCTCAACACGCGCATATAGCGCTTGACTTGGATGCCCATAACGATTGGCAAAACCGGCTGAGGCCAACACCAACTTGGGCTTGTAATGCGCTAAAAAAGCATAGGCTGAACTGTTTTTACTGCCATGATGCCCAAGCACCAATACATCCACCTTAAGATGCGGACGATTGAGCAGCAGTTGATGTTCTGTGGGCCATCCAGCATCCCCCATCAATAAAAAATACCGATTAGGCTCGCCCAAATAAGTCACATACAGCACACAGGACGTTTCATTCCTTGCATTTTTAGCACCCGCCAACACTGCCTCAGGTGGTGATAACACTTCAAATTTGACCCGTTGCCATTGCCAAGTTTTGCCACCATAACAATAGTCAATTGGCAACGGCGGATGCTTTGGTTGTTCATTACTAATGAGCTGCTTAATGGCAATTTTTTGGCTCAATGCTGGATATGCACCACTATGGTCTTGATCTAAATGGCTCAGCACCAACTGATCTAAATGTTGAATGCCTTGACGCATCAAAAATGGGAAAATCACGTTTTCACCAATACTAAAACGGCCTTCATCCATACTGCCGCCAACATCGACCATCAAACTTTGTCCTTGATCACGAATTAAAATCGCTTGACCTTGACCGACATCTAATACATGTAACTCAAAATCTTGCCGTGTTGAGTCATAAAAAAATAATGGTAATAAAGCCAGCATGCCCCAAGTTTTTGGCACAATACCGCGTGGTAAAAATAACAACAGCAAGGCCAAAATCAATGCAGCCAATTGCCATACATTCATTGCCCAAGGCACTAAGCTTGGGTTTAAAAGATGATCAAGAAGGTGAAGACAACCCAGTAATAGCTTTAGTAATTGATCATTGATTTGCCACAACAACAAGCCTAAAGGTTCAAAAAACAGCCAAGTCAAACCTGCCAGAATATCCAGTGGCACCACCACAAGTCCCAAATACGGAATTGCAATTAAATTGCTTAAAGGACTGATCCATGCCACTTGTTTAAAGAAAATCAGCATCAGTGGCAATAATGCGATGAAAATTTTCCATTGCGATTCAATAAATAGTTTAATGCTGTGTAGCAGCTGTTGACGGCCACTGACCACGCGTTGATCTTGCGCCTGTATGGTTTGATAAATTCTCAGCAAAATAAAGCAAGCACCATAAGACAGCCAAAAAGCCGCCGACAAGACACTAAACGGATCAAATAACAATAAAACAGCAGCGCTATAGAGCAACAAAGTGAAGGGCTGTAATGATTGGCGTAGCAACATAAAGGCACAGGTTAAGCTGCAAATCAGTAGCGTACGTAATGCCGGAATATCAAAGCCTACACAAGCGGTATAAATTGCCACACACAGCAAAAAAGGCACAATCAATACATATTGTTTGGGCCATTTTAAATACATATCAGCTCGGTAACGCGCTAATAGCCGTTGCAAAACAAAACACAGCATAGCTGCAAAAATTAATACATGTGGGCCTGAAATAGCCAATAAATGACTCAGACCAAAACGCTGAAAATCCGCCTCGGTTTGACCATCTAAACCGCTACGATCTCCGGTCAGCAAACCCAACAATAACCCATGTTGCTGTAAAGATTGATTTTGCAAATAATCACGTACTGCCAAACGCTGTTGATCCACAGATAAACGTAATTTTGCCCAAAAGCTTGGCCGATAAGCCAATGCTGCAATGTCTGCACTCGAGAGTTTTTCTACTTGCTCGATACGCAAAAAAGCCATGATATTTTGCTGCACATACCACTTTTCTTGATCGAATGCACCTTGGGTGGCATAGCCATGTGCAGGACGAACTTGCCCTGTAACCCGATAATATTCACCTAATTGCAAAATTTCGGTTTTGGGTTGTTGCGTACGCTCATTAATTGGCGTTGAGGTTAACCACTGCACAGGTTGAGCATGTGCATTTAAAACGGTGACTTGTTGCGTCACACTACGAGGACTAGGCTGATTTAAATGATTCACATAAACAATGACTTCGGCTGCTGCAATGTGGGTTTGCCTAAGATCAAGACGTTGTTGTAATTGTTGCTGCGCATAGCTGTAACCTAAAACCACCACCAAGGCCGCCGCAAGCAAGCCATTCAATAGTTTTAAAGTGGGATGTTGTAAGATGGCGTGTACATATATTTGCACAGCTACCAAGATGATGATCACAAGCGCAAAAGCCAAACTCAGCCTTGGAAGCAGCAGCCAAGACTGTCCCATGAATGCAATACCCAACAACCATGCCAACGCGAGTCCTTGGCGCATGACCCCACATCCATTGTGATCTTTTAAATAGCATAAAGCCCACATACGTGGGCTTCAATGAAAAACAGATTAAGGGTAATTAATTGACCCACACACCATCTTGCATATGCAAAATTGAATCGGCAGCTTGGGCAAGCGCTTCATCATGGGTCACAATCAACATCCCCATATTGAATTCACGGCGTAAGTCGCTGAGTAATTCAAAAATTTTCACTGCGGTTTTACGGTCTAAATTACCGGTAGGTTCATCGGCAAGCATTAAAGCCGGTTGAGTGACTAATGCCCGTGCCATGGCCACACGTTGTCGCTCACCGCCCGATAATTCACCCGGTTGATGGGTCAAACGATGCGACAAACCCACGCGCTCAAGTAAATATTCAGCCTGTTGCTTCACTTGTTTGTAATTGGTGCCTTTACGCAGCATTAACGGCATAGCCACATTTTCAAGTGCAGTAAATTCAGGCAGCAAATGATGAAATTGATAAACAAAGCCTAAATGCTGATTACGCAAAAACCCACGTTCTGCTTCACCTAAATGATCAAAGCGCTTCCCTTGTAAATACACTTCACCACGTGTGGGTGCATCTAAGCCACCCAACACATGTAATAACGTACTTTTACCCGAACCACTCGATCCTACAATGGACACAAACTCACCGGCTTTTACACCAAGCGATAAATCTTGAATCACCTCAACATGGTTTTTGCCATCATTAAAGGTTTTATTGATGTGGCGCGCTTCTAATACAAAATTACTCATAGCGTAACGCCTCAGCAGGTTGAATTTTTGCAGCACGCAAAGCCGGATAAATCGTGGCCAAGAAGCTCAGCAATAACGATAAACTGACAATGACTGCCACATCTTGCCAACGTAAATGCGAAGGTAAATAGTTGATAAAGTAAGCATCAAATAAATTTAAACCCAAGGTATTGTTTAACCAACCCATCAATCCACTAATATTTGAGGCAAATACCACGCCTAAAATTGCTCCTGCCACGGTACCAATCACCCCAATGACCGTACCTTGCACCATAAAAATTTTGGTAATGGTACTTGGTGATGCACCTAAAGTTCTTAAAATGGCAATATCGGCTTTTTTGTCGGTCACAACCATGACCAAACTTGAGACAATATTAAACGCAGCCACCAAGACAATTAAAAATAGCAACAGGCTAACCATGGCCTTTTCCATTTGAATGGCGCTAAATAAATTACCGTGGGTATAGGTCCAATCGGAAGCGTAGAAGTTGCCCGGTAAATCCGAGACAATCTCATTGGCCACTTTAGGTGCTGCAAAGATATCATCAAGCTTCATACGTACCCCTTGTGCACCATCGGGTAGACGTAACAAAGTGGATGCATCATAAAGCGCGATATAACCCATCATAGAGTCAACTTCGGCACCAATACTAAAAATACCCACAATTTTAAAACGTTTAAAACGTGGTACAACGCCTGCCGGTGATGGTGTCGCCTCAGGCAGTACCAAAGTAATGCTATCACCCACCCCAAGACCTAAGGCATCGGTCATTTGTTTGCCTAAAACAATACCAAACTCACCTTTTTTTAAGTCATCTAAATTACCCGCCACCATATGGTTTTGAATGATCGACACTTTACGCTCGTACTCAGGCTCAATCCCTGTGACCATAATCCCAGACACTTGACCTTGTGCTGTAAGCATGCCTTGTAGTTGGGTAAAAGGGGCTGCCCCAACGACATGCTCGTTTTGCTCAACTTTTTTGGCAAGTTCAGGCCAATCTGTTAAAATTTGTGTCGAAGAGACCGTGGCCTGTGGCACCATGCCTAAAACACGATTTTTAAGTTCACGGTCAAACCCGTTCATGACGGACAGTACTGTAATCAATACGGCCACCCCAAGGGTTAAACCGATCATTGAGACCAGTGCAATAAAAGAGATAAAGTGGTTACTTCGCCGTGCGCGAGTATATCTCAACCCTATATACAGCGAGATTGGTTTAAACATACCATCTAATCCGAGGTAATAATCATGGAAAACATTCAGCCTCAACACGAAAGCAGTGAACGTCGTGTAATGTCTCGTATTGATGCCGCTTTAAGAATAAATTATCAGCTGATTTGTGAAGCTGCAGCTTTAGATGATCCATATGCTGCCAATTTCATTTTACCGCGTTATTTTTTACTGCAAGCAGAATTGGATCAGTGTGATCATGCTTTAAATACCGAACTCAGCAAACTCACTGAAAAAGATCAACATGTGGCTAAAATCTTATCCTTATTCAATCAAAAGTTAAACTTATTTTCAGGGGCATTGTACGATTCTATTGTACAAAGCGTGTTACCTGAATCTGAACAGATCAATATTTCAGAAACCGGCTTGAGTTTTTATAGTCGTGAAAAAATTAGCAAAGACAGTTATCTGCATTTGACCTTAAGCCATGCTGATAATTTCTTCCATATTGCTGCCACAGCCCAAGTGGTCTATAGCGAATTGCAAGACAATGGTCAGTACCGAAATGGCGCATATTTTGTCACTATTTTACCCAGCGACCGAGCTAAACTTGCCCAATGCATTGAACAACACAGCGCTGTTTAATGCAGCTTACGCTTTAAATTACGGCTGGCTTTAAAATCACGGTAAAAATACACTGCCAAACCCAATAGCAACACCAATGCACCTACAAATACCATCAGTGATAATTTCTCTTGATTGAGCCATGCACCTAAAAAAATGGCCAACATGGGGGTCATCACGGTGGTTAAAGACAAGGTGGTGGCTTGAACGTTTTTCACCAATTTAAAGTAGCAAAACATGGCAATCAGTGAGGCCATAATCACGGTATACAATAAAGCGGTAAAGCTTTTTAGGCTAGGCAATTGGGTCGGTAGATACTGCCAAATAAACGGTAAAATACAAATAGCAAGCAAGGTAGATACAAAAATTGAACCGGTGGCTTGTGCTACAGGCGCAACATGGGCATTAACTTTTTTGACCCAAAAAATAGATGCAGCATAACTTAAAACGCTTAACAACATCAGGCCAATACCCATAGGGTTAACACTGGCTTGCTCACCAGCAAAGCAAATTAAACCCAAACCGGTTAATGCAATTAACATCCCTAACCATTGCAAGTAATGCAGTTTTTGCCCAAATACCAACCAGCCAATTAAACCCGCCATAATGGGTGCCAGCCCAAACATCAAAGCAATCATGCCAGAGCTTAAATAAGCGGTGGCCACATAAGTAAAAAACTGTGAGCCAATTAAGCTAAAAGCGCCTGCCAAATAACTGTGCCATGCCGTTTTGCTCATCGGAAAATGCTGCCTTAAAATCAGCATTAAGCCAATGGCCAATGGCAATGCAATAAAAAAGCGCAGCACCAACGCCCACAAGGCATGTAAGTCATCGACACTCCACACAATTGCTAAAGGCGTGGTCGACCAAATAAATACCAATAAGGCATAGGTCAGCACAATATTGGTTTTGCTTAGAGGTGCCATTTAAGCAGTCTTACGTTTTTGCTTAAAAATGGTTTGTTCTAAGCTATTGGAAAATTCACGTTTATCACGCTCAGATAAAGGCGGTGGACCACCCGTTTGTACCCCAGCGCCTCTTAAAGTATCCATAAAATCACGTAAATGTAGGCGTGCTTTGACATTGGCGGTGGTATAGATTTCCCCACGCGGATGAATGGCAATCCCGCCTTTTTCAATCACTTGTGCTGCAAGTGGAATGTCTTGTGTCATCACAATATCATTCGGTTGCATACGATCTAAAATTTCTTGATCGGCTTGGTCGGCACCACTCATCACCTGAATTGAATTGATACGCACCGAAGGTCGAATGCCCACATTTTGATTGGCCACAAAAGTCACTTCTAAGTGATGACGGTCGGATGCACGAATAATCACGTCACGCAAAATTTTAGGCAATGCATCTGCGTCAACCCACAGTTTAAATGGCAGCAACTTAAATACCTTTTTACTTAAAAACAAAACCAAGTGTAGCAATAATCTTTCAGCAATTGTGGTTGATCTTTGCTTTAGCTGTAGATCAGGTTTTATCGCTTTTGGATTTTATTTGTCTAAATTTACCTCAGCTCCCTTGAAAAAACCAAATCATCCTCGATTAAATCATTTAAACCACTCAAAGTTCTATTGTGCATATGAAAAATCAAAATAGACCAGAAATGATCACCATTGAAGATCAAAACTTCGGTAGCCACGTTGAGCATTGGAATTTACTCACCGAAAATCCAAGCGACGATGTACCTGCATGGTTAGGACTTGCACTTGATGCACCAGTCATGCCAATGGGTCTATGCATGCAAGAGTGTGATATGGATGAAAATACATGGCTCATTCAAGGCCCAAAACAATCTTCTGTTCTAATTAACCAAGTGATTGATGTTGAAAATCATCGTCCTAAAAAAGTCAAAACTGCGTTTCCAAGTTTTCCAAGTCCTTACAAAATTCGCGCCCAAATTGAGCGTATTATTACTTGTAGGACCAATACCCAAGCTGTACTGCGTTTAAATTTAGGCAACAATAATATTGTCTATGCCTTTGATAATTTATATAGCGTGAATCATCATCGTTATCAGCAACAACAAGCCTATAGTGGCGAACTAAACGCATGGGCTTATGTATTAGAGGCTGTGGGTGACCATGAACAATTGGTGGTCGATGACCCTGCATCGATTAAACATCATCGTGCTTTAAATGATATTTTAGCCGCCAATGACGGTGTCGCACCGCCTAATTTGCAAGAACAAATTGATGCATGGCAGCCTCAGTCTGAACAAGATCGTGAACCTGTCACGGTTGATTTTTCTCAGATGGTGGCTTATTTATACGGCGAAACCTTAGGCCAAGAAGACGAAGCATGGTTCCAAGGTCAAGTGGTGGGTAAAACCCAGATGCAATTTATGCAGCATGATTACACCTTGTACGATGTGACTTTGTTGCGTGAAGATAATGCTGAAGCAACCTTAGTGCGTGTGGCCACCCGTGACCCCAAATATGCAAATTTTAATGTGGGACAATACATTCGCGGTAATATTTGGCTGCAAGTCAATTTGCAACACACCGCATAAAAAAAGCCCAAGTTTAAACTTGGGCTTTTTTTGACTTTAAGTTTTAAGCATTGCGTTTAGCAAAGTCATCCATAAAGTTAACCAAAGCTTGCACGCCTTCTAGTGGCACAGCATTATAAATACTGGCACGCATACCACCCACTGAGCGGTGACCTGCAAGATTAAGCAAATGCTTCGCTTCAGCTTCTGCTAAGAACTGTTTTTCAAGTTCAGGTTTTGCCAACGTAAATGGTACGTTCATAATTGAGCGGTATTCTTTGGCAATTGGGTTGGCATAAAAATCACTAGCATCAATATAACCATAGAGTAATTCAGCTTTAGCCAAATTCACTTGATGCATTGCCTCTACGCCACCTTGTTCAAGTAACCATTCAAATACCAAACCTGACAAATACCATGCATAAGTTGATGGCGTATTCACCATCGAATCATTTTTAGCTTGATCTGCATATTTTAAAATGCTTGGAATGCTGTCCATCGCTTGGCCTAACAAGTCATCACGAATAATGACCAAGGTTAAGCCTGCAGGACCAATATTTTTTTGCGCGCCTGCGTAAATTAAACCAAACTTGGTGACATCAATCGGTGCAGCTAAAATGCTTGATGATAAATCGGCAACCAATGGTTTGTCGGTTTCAGGAATATGGTTAAATTGCAAACCACCAATGGTTTCGTTATCAGCATAATGCACATAAGCGGCATCTTTTGATAAATTCCAAGTGCTTGGTTCAGAAATGGCGAGTTTGCCATCTTGATCTTGAATACCCGCTTCAACCACGTTGATGTCGCCATAACGCTTGGCTTCTTTGAGTGCTTTTTCTGACCAAATTCCCGTGTGAATATAATCAGCTTTGTTATTTTTACCTAACAGGTTTAAAGGAATCGCAGAGAATTGTAGCGATGCACCACCTTGTAAAAACAACACTTTGTAGTTGTCAGGAATGTTCATGAGCTTACGTAAGTCAGCTTCAGCTTTTTCGGCCACAGCAACATAATCTGCACTACGGTGGCTCATTTCCATAATCGATAAGCCTTTGCCTTGCCAATCGAGCATTTCAGCTTGAGCTTTTTCTAAAACGGCAGTGGGTAATGCAGCAGGACCAGCACAGAAGTTGTACGCGCGCATGATTTTTCCTTGTCAATGTGAAACACAATAGAGATGGCATTTAATCATATCTTGTGCTGACTTGCATAAAATTATTTCAATGTAAATTTTAAAATACAGTCAAAAAATCAATATAGATTCAATAGATAATTTAAATCCGTCACTTATGGCTAAGCAAGCTTGGATATTTTTTTAAAAGCACCGGTTTGATCAGTTGTGATCTACAACCGATGCATTTTTATATACCACGTGGTGATAAGAAATACTTATTCACCAAAGACTTGAATATTAATATTATTAATTTGCGTGCTGCCATTGGGGCGGTCAAAGCTGACATCGTATTGCACTAAGTTTTTTGGATAAGCAATCTCATAGCTGACTTTGTATTCTGCTTCACTTTGCATGCGTTTGCTCATTAAAGTTTTGGACTTGATGTGCTCTTTTGGAATAGCGCTTGCAAATTTCTTTAACACCCTTGGGTTTTCTTGAAAATATGCCTGTAACTTGGGATCAAGATGCTGCATAAATTGCTCAAAATTACGCGCGCTTAAATCTTGATAAGCAGCATCTGCTGCTTGTACTTGAGCTGCGCTTGGATCAGCAAGATCTTGTTGTTCTGCACAACCGACTAAACCCACAAGCGAAGCAATTGCCCATAACTTTATGTTCATGTCTTTATCCTAAAAGTAAAAAGGACGCCGAAGCGCCCTCATGTGTTAACCCAAAACTTAGTTTTGCGCAACATCTTCATTTAAAATCGCGTCTGTTTCCACAACCACTGTATCTTCAACAAGATCAATCTCATCTTCTTCTACAGCTTCAATTGCTTCTACACCCACTAAGATTTCGTCTTCCGCTAAACGGATTAAACGAACACCTTGTGCATTACGACCAGTTTGTGCCACTTCTGATGCACGGGTACGTACCAACGTACCGCCATTAGAAATAAGCATTAACTCTTTGCTTTGATCAATGGCAACTGCACCCACCAACTCACCATTACGCTCTGAGGTTTTAATGGCAATAATGCCTTTACCACCACGTTTTTTGGTTGGGAAATCATCAACAGGGGTACGTTTACCAAAACCATGAGCCGAAGCACACAGCACTTCACCTGTTTCAGGCACCACTACAAGCGAGACAATACGACTGACAAATGCGCTTTCGCCGTCTTCATCATCTTGCTCAAGCTCATCTTCGGCATCGTCAAGCGTCGCACCAATGGTGACACGCATACCACGTACACCACGCGCTGAGCGACCCATAGCACGTACATCAGTTTCTGCAAAACGAATCGCTTTACCTTCATTAGAGAACAACATAATTTGTTGCTCGCCATCGGTAATTGCAACCCCAATTAAGGTGTCTGCTTCGTTTAACTCAATCGCACGTAGACCATTTGAACGCACGTTACTAAATTGATCAAGCTCAACACGTTTAACTGTACCTGACGCTGTTGCCATAAATACAAAATAGTTTTTACGCAAATTTAACGTTTGTGCAGCAAACTCAGCAAACAATGCATCATCAAATTCAGCAGTTTCGGCATCAAGTTCAGTGCTTAATGTTTTTAATACCAAACGTAATTCGTCTGACAATTCATCGCTGTTGTCATCAAAATTAGTTAATGCTTGGCTTAAATCATCAAACTGAGTTGCCACCACTGCATGTTGTTGTAACTTGGCTGCATTGTTGGTCACAAAGGCTTTAAATTCAGCAATACGCACTTTAAATTTCTTCGGTGCATCAATGACCGGTAAAATTGCAGTAATGCTCTCGCCTGCTTCAAGCGGCAATAAGTTTACAATCGGGCGACCTTTAGCACCACGCGAAGCTTGTGGCACTTCAAATACGCGTAAGCGATACACCTTACCGACATTGGTAAAGAACAACACTGTGGCATGATTGGAGGTGACAATTAAATGACGAATATGATCATCATCTTTCATGCTCGTGGCTGATTTACCACGACCACCACGACGCTGTGCTTGATAATCTGACAACGGCTGAGTTTTGGCATAACCTGAATGTGAAACTGTGAGTACCACTTGCTCTTCAGGAATTAAATCTTCACGTGAAAAATCCACGCGCGATTCAACAATTTGGGTACGACGTTGGTCACCATATTGTTGAATGATCATCGCCAATTCTTCACGAATCACCGTCATTAAACGATTAAAGTCATTTAAAATGTCGGTTAAGTCGGCAATTTGCGCCAAAATCTCTGAATATTCAGCTTGTAATTTGTCTTGCTCTAAACCGGTTAAACGGTGCAAACGCAACTCTAAAATTGCCGCTACTTGCGCAGGTGATAAACGATACACTGCATCATTTAAACCAAATGGACGGTTTGGATCTTCGCCTTCAATTTCATCAGGACGAATCGACACAGAACCTGCTGCATCTAGCAAAGCTTGTACACCACCGGCTTGCCATTCACCCGCTTGCAACAATTCGCGTGCTTGAGCCGGATTGGCTGATGAACGAATGGTTTCAATAATTGAATCAATATTGGCCAAAGCGACCGTTAGACCTTCTAAGATATGCCCACGTTCACGTGCTTTACGCAATTCAAACATGGTACGACGTGTCACCACTTCTTGGCGATGACGGATAAATGCCGCAATAATATCTTTTAAGTTCATCAATTTTGGCTGACCATTGTCAAGGCAAACCATATTGATGCTAAATGAGTTTTCTAATTGCGTATTTAAGAATAAGTTATTGACCACAACTTCGGCGTTTTCACCGCGTTTAAGATCAATGGCAATACGCATACCGTCTTTATCAGACTCATCACGTAATTCAGAAATACCTTCAAGTTTTTTCTCTTTAACCAATTCAGCAATACGCTCAATGGTTTTGGCTTTATTGACTTGATACGGAATTTCAGTAAAGACGATGGTGGTACGACCGGTTTTTGCATCTTCTTCAAAGTGGTATTTACCACGAATATGCAAACGACCTTTACCCGTGCGATACGCATCGACAATGCCTGATTTACCATAGATGATACCACCTGTTGGAAAATCTGGACCTGAGATGTGCTCCATCAAGCCTTCAATCGAGATATTCGGGTCATTGGCATAAGCAAGACATGCATTGACCACTTCGGTCATGTTATGCGGTGCCATATTGGTTGCCATACCAACAGCAATACCGGTTACTCCATTAATGAGCAAGTTCGGTACACGCGTTGGCATGACTTGAGGAATACGCTCAGAGCCATCGTAGTTATCTTCCCACTCCACCGTGTCTTTTTCTAAATCAGACAACAATTCATGGGTGAGTTTTTGCATACGCACTTCGGTGTAACGCATGGCAGCTGCCGAGTCGCCATCGACCGAACCAAAGTTACCTTGGCCATCGACCAATTGATAACGTAAGCTAAACTCTTGTGCCATACGAACAATGGTTTCGTATACAGCAGAATCACCGTGTGGGTGATATTTACCGATCACATCGCCGACAACACGGGCAGATTTTTTATACGCTTTGTTATAATCATTGCCCAGTTCGTGCATAGCGAATAGCACACGACGATGCACAGGCTTTAGACCATCTCGAACGTCTGGTAATGCACGAGATACAATCACACTCATAGCATAATCGAGATATGAACTTTTCAGCTCATCCTCAATGGCAATCGGTCTAATTTCCGATACGCTCATGCATACTCCTTATTATACAAGCCCAAATCAGACTTATATTTATCTCTTAAATCTTGCACACTTTTAGCTTAAAAAATATAAGCTAAAATCTAAAAATCAGCCGTAAATTATAGCATAAAAATGCGCTATTGCGCTGATGCCAACGTGCTTAATTTTGCTTAATTTAAGCGATTTGGAGTATCGCTTTTAATGTGCTTTTAGCGCAGGATTTTGTGCTTTAAATTTTATAAATTAGCAGGTCTTTTACATAAAAAAAGCCCCTGTAAAAACAGAGGCTTTTTTTTAATACTTGGTCAAATTAGATCTTAGAAACTAATTCAGGTACCACAGTATTTAAGTCGCCCACTAACCAGTAGTCAGCCACTGCATTAATTGGTGCTTCTTCGTCTTTGTTGATTGCAACAATAACTTTAGAATCTTTCATACCCGCCAAATGCTGAATCGCACCTGAGATACCCACTGCAATATACAAATCTGGTGCAACGATTTTACCCGTTTGACCCACTTGCATATCGTTTGGTACAAAGCCTGCATCTACAGCAGCACGAGATGCACCTTGCGCTGCACCTAATTTGTCTGCTAATGGGTCTAAAATTGTGTGGTAGTTTTCACCTGAACCCACACCACGACCACCTGATACCACAATACGTGCAGCAGCAAGTTCAGGACGCTCAGATTTTACAATTTCTTCGTTAATGAAGGTAGAAACACCAGCATCACCCGTTGTAGCTACCGCTTCAACTGCCGCAGAACCACCAGTTGCCGCTACAGGATCAAATGCTGTACCACGCACTGTACCCACAACGATAGACTCTGAAGACTCTACGGTTGCAATCGCGTTACCTGCATAGATTGGACGCTTGAAAGTATTTGCAGATTCAACCGCAATAATATCTGTGATCATGCTCACATCAAGTAAAGCCGCTGCGCGTGGCAATACGTTTTTACCTGAAGTGGTTGATGCTGCTAAAACGTGTGAATAACCTTGTGCCACTTGAGCCACAAGTTTCGCTACGTTTTCAGCCAATTGGTTGGCATAGACTGCATCATCAGCAAGTAATACTTTGCTTGCGCCTGCAACTTGTGCTGCTTGGTCTGCAACCGCTTGCGCGCCTGAACCTACAACCAATACCGCAACCTCACCACCGATTTTTTGTGCTGCAGCAACAACATTTAAAGTAGCAGCATTAAGCGCTTTGTTGTCGTGTTCAGCAATAACTAAAATAGCCATGTTCAGTCCTGCCTTAGATCACTTTCGCTTCGTTTTTAAGTTTTTCAACAAGCTCATCAACTGATTTCACTTGTACGCCCGCTTTACGCTCTGCTGGTGCTTCAACTTTTACAGTTTTAAGCTTAGATGCAGTCGTCACGCCAAAATCAGCAGGAGACTTAGTATCCAACGGCTTTTTACGCGCTTTCATGATGTTTGGAAGGGCTGCATAACGCGGCTCATTCAAACGTAAATCTGTAGTGATAATGGCAGGCAGTGCTAATTCAACAGTTTGTAAACCACCGTCGATTTCACGTGTCACTTGCACTTTAGCGCCATCTACTTTGACTTCTGATGCGAATGTACCTTGACCTGCGCCAAGTAACGCACCAAGCATCTGACCAACTTGGTTTGAGTCATCATCAATTGCTTGTTTACCTAAAAGGATCAATTCTGGTTGTTCAGCAGCAACCACACCTTTTAAGATTTTTGCAACTTCTAACGCGCCAAGCTGGCTGTCATCTGCTTCAACTAAAATCGCACGATCAGCACCGAGTGCCATCGCTGAACGTAATTGTTCTTGCGCTTCTTTAGGACCGATTGAAACCACCACGATTTCAGAGACTGTTCCCTTTTCTTTTAGACGAACCGCTTCTTCCACTGCGATTTCACAGAACGGGTTAATGGACATTTTAACGTTAGTAAGGTCAACCCCACTGTTGTCCGGTTTAACACGAACTTTAACGTTGGCATCAACCACACGTTTTACTGCAACAAGAGCCTTCATGTAATCCTCGGCTGTTTTAGCAAATTAGATATTGAAAAAAGTTAAAAAACTTTTCACTTAAAATTTTTTAGGTGCCCTATCTTGCAATGCTGATGGCATTTCGGTCAAGCACCATTTCAGCAAAGGTTGGCAAAAAAGTCATATTTTTACTGAACGATGCGTTCATATTTTTTTCACTTGGATAAATTGACAACAGGTTGTTTAATTTTTGTTATTTTTTAATATTTGATTTATATTATATTTTTCTCTGATTTTAAACATCAATATATCTTATGTAAGCCAACTTCACCCTCAAAAACTGCGATTTAAGTATATAAAAGTGTAAGCGAGCCGTGCTTATTTTTGCACAAATCTTAGGCAAAAATAATGCAATTTTAAGGCAACTTATCCCATATCATAGAGTATGAATAAGGAGTTTAAAAAAACACATCGCGCTTAGGTTGACCTAAATAATACTTCGTAGTCAGCAGCATCAATATCAATCTATTCTTCATCAAGATTTATGTCTTTAACATCTAGATTTCTTCACCTACATTACAATCGAGTTACAATACTACAAGCCATTCATATTTCTTATCTTGTGTATTTTTTACATCAAAACCAGTCAAATCTACGCCTCATTTGGCAACTGATCTTGTGTTAATCAAGATATATTGCTTCATTTCACTGCGCTTTGCTGGAATATTCGTGTGATTCAAGCAAATAAAAAACCAAAAGCAGTTTAGGTTTTTCAAAAATACTGTTCACAAGCCTCTACAAAATATCTTTAAAATTATTCTATAATGGTGCTTATTTTTCGAATTTAATTCTAATTCATGAAGCTTTCTTCCAAACATATTGCAGTGAAATTAGATCGTATCGATAAAACGATCATTCAAGCCTTACAACATAATGGTCGTATTCAAAACAATGATTTAGCACGTCAAATAGGGCTATCGCCTTCTTCATGCTTACGTCGCGTCAAGTTACTTGAAGAAGCAGGCGTGATTCAAAGCTATACCACAGTGATTGATCCGCAAAAAGTGGGACTACAACTGATTTTGTTTTCACGCATTTGGTTAGTCGGACAAGATGCCGAAACCATTGATACCTTTATTGAAGCCATGCGTGGGCTGCCACAAGTCATGGAGTGTTATATTATTTTGGGTGAATGCGATGCCATGCTTAAAGTGGTGGTGCCAGATTTAGAAAGTTACCGTCAGTTTCAGTCCACGCATTTGACCAAAAAAAATGGCATTACCAGTGTTAAAACAGATTTGCCGAGTCAAATTATTAAACAAAGTTTCCAATTGCCCTTGGATTAAAACATGCCCTGTTGCGGGCATATTTTTTTAAAACTGTTATTGCGATAAAAAATCACGATGCACATGACTTAAATCAATTAAATCATACTGACTTAACTCAAAGACTTGCCATACCACCACAAAATCTTCGGCCAAATCAATCTCGCCTTGTTTGACTGGGCGTGCTTGCCATTGTTGATCAGAAATCCAAAGAAAGGTTTGACCACCTTCAGGCTGTATGGCTTGCGCCTTACCGTCAATATTAATGCCTTGAATGTGAGCACCTTGAGGCAGCGCTGCTTGGAGTTTAGGTAAACTAATCTCAACAAAGTGTTTAATTTGACGTAAACCATAACCGGCAAAAATGTCTTGTTGTCTGGCGGTGAGTTGTTGATATTTTTCTTCAATATTTGCAATCATACGACTTGCCCACTTAAAAACTCTATTGTTGTCTTGCGCTCTTTATAGCCTAAATGGTGACATTTTATTATTGGACAATAGTTTAAAAACTCGCCTTATTTGTGTTGTTGCGCACGTGGATGTGCTTGATCGTACACTTGCGCCAAACGATCAAAATCAAGATGGGTATAAATTTGCGTGGTGGTTAAATTGGTATGGCCCAACATTTCTTGCACGGCGCGTAAATCACCACTATTAGACAACAAATGACTGGCAAAGCAATGGCGTAATAAATGTGGGTGTAAATCTACATTGACCCCGGCACGTTGTGCTTGATATTTCACCCGATTTTCAATTTGCCGCGCACTTAACGCCCCACCACGTTGGCTAATAAATACTGCGCTGTCAGGTTGTAGGTTACGATTAAACATAGTATAAATTTTAAGCCATTGTTGTAAGCTGTCTTTGGCTTTACTGCCAAACGGCACAATACGGGTTTTATTGCCTTTACCGGTAATGCGCAATAACTGCCGATTAAAGTCGATGTCTTTAATTTTTAAATTTTGCAACTCTGCTAAACGTAAGCCACTAGAATACAGCACCTCCAACATGGCTTTATCACGTTGCCAAAGCATGTGTTCTTTTGGCTCACTCGGTGCAGCTTGATCTAAAATTTGATTAACGGTTTCAATGTCCATCATACCGGGCAATGCACGCGGTTGTCTTTTAAGCTGAAAATCGGCAGCTGGATTGTTCTGTAGATACTGACCTTCTACGGCCCATTTCATAAACTGACGAATCGCGGACAACAAACGTTGTACGCTGTTGCTGCTTAAACTTTGCTGTGCCACCTTATGGGCAACATACTCACGTAAGTCACTGCTTTCTAGATTAATCAGGGCAAGTTGTTTTTGCTCACAAAAACCTAAAAAATCACTGACATCACGTTGGTAAGCCAACAAGGTATGTGGCGACTGCTGTTGAATTTCACGTGTGGTCAGCCAAAGTTCAAGTAATTGCGGTGCAGTGTGCATTGAGTGCCTCAAAAAATTAAGCCGGTACATGTACCGGCTTAACAGCTTAACCTTGGAAGTAATTTAAGTCGAGCCGACCTTCATAGACATTTGCAGTTGGACCGGTCATCCATACTACATCGCCCTCTTGCCACTCAATTAACAGCTTACCTCCTGCCAGTTCAATCTCTACTGCATTGCCCAACAAACCCTGACGGATGCCAGAAACAGCCGCAGCGCAAGCACCTGTACCACATGCCAGTGTTTCACCTACACCACGTTCAAAGACACGTAAACGTGCATGTTGCGGGTCAACAATTTGCATAAAACCGGCATTCACACGCTGTGGAAAACGCGTGTGCGATTCCACTTGTGGCCCTAAACGCAGTACATCGGTTTGCAATACATCTGCAACCACAGTCACAGCATGTGGATTGCCCATATTAACCACATCAATCATAAGATGTTCATTGTGAGCTAAATCCAAGCGATACAATGCTTGTGCTTGATCGGCAAGAAACGGGATGTCTTGCGGCAAAAACTTAGGATAGCCCATATTGACCCGTACCCAACCATTGGCACCCAGCTCAGGTTCAACAATCCCTGCTTTAGTTTGCACTTTAATCTTGGTTTTATTGGTCAATTGACGCTCATGCACAAAGCGGGCAAAACAACGTACGCCATTGCCGCATTGTTCCACCTCTGAGCCATCTGCATTAAAAATGCGATATTTAAAATCAACATTGGGTAAATCAGGTGGCTCAACCACAAGCAATTGATCAAAACCAATACCAAAGTGACGATCTGCGAGGCGCTGAATGGTGAGTGTATCCAAATAGGCACGTTGGCTAATTAAATCCACCACCATAAAGTCATTGCCTAAGCCATGCATTTTGGTAAATTCGAGTAACATGTTTGGCAGTTCCTTAAGGCAGTAAGCGCTCACGCTCCCACAAAGATTCAATGCTTTCGCGCTCACGAATTACATAAGCTTGATCGGCATCCACCATCACTTCTGCTGCACGACCACGACTGTTGTAGTTTGAGCTCATTACAAAACCATAAGCACCAGCGCCCATCACCGCAAGCACATCATTTTCTTGAATGGCAAGCTCACGCTCTTTACCTAAAAAGTCGCCAGTTTCACAAATTGCACCCACCACATCCCACTCTTTGACTTCGGTGTCAGTGCGTGGCGTCACTGCTTGAATATCCATCCATGCTTCATACAATGCCGGACGAATCAAATCGTTCATCGCAGCATCAATAATGGCAAAATTACGATGAGCAGTTGGTTTTAATAAATCAACTTTAGTCAGTAACACGCCTGCGTTGGCAGAAATACTACGCCCCGGCTCCATATACACTTTTAAACCGAGCTTTTCTAAAGCAGGACGTAAAGCATTGGCATATTCAGTGACCGTAGGTGGTAGTTCATCTTTATAAGTCACCCCTAAACCACCACCAATGTCGATGTGTTTTAAGTGAATACCCATGTCTTTGAGTTTGTTGATCATGACAATTACACGATCAAGCGCATCAACAAAGGGTTGAGTTTCAGTCAACTGTGAACCAATATGACAATCGATACCCACAATATCTAAATGTGGCAAAGTGGCTGCATAGGCATAGGTGTCGAACACGCTGTCTGATGGAATACCAAATTTATTTTCTTTTAAGCCCGTTGAAATATAAGGATGGGTTTTGGCATCTACATCTGGATTGACACGCAGTGAAATTGGGGCTTTTTTACCCACACGCGCGGCAACTTTTTCAAGACGATCTAATTCAGCATAAGATTCCACGTTAAAGCAAGCAATGCCCACTTCTAGTGCTTTTTCGATATCGGCTTCTGATTTACCTAAACCTGAAAATACGATTTTGCTTGGTTCGCCACCTGCTTTTAACACACGTGCCAGTTCGCCACCAGTCACAATATCAAAACCGGCACCTTGCTTGGCCAATACATTCAATACAGCAAGATTTGAGTTTGATTTCACCGCAAAGCAAATCTGATGATCAATAAACTCAAAGGCACGATCCATATCTGCATAATGCTTTTCAAAGGTGGCCTTTGAATACACATATAACGGTGTACCATGTTGCTCAGCTAAGGTTTGTAATGAACATTGCTCGGCGTGCAACACCCCATTAATACGGGTAAAACTCATGAATGTATCCTTTTTTCAAATAAGCAATTTAAGGCATAGCTTCAGCACTAGGCTGAACTACAGCTGGCTTGGGATTGACCGCTTGCGCTGAAGGCAGCATATATTTAGCACGATGATCGTAATTTGGATCACTTGGCAATTGCAATGCACCCGTTTGACCACATGCAGATAAAGCAACAGTTAAGCAACACAGACTTAAGCCATAAAAGACATTTTGCATGGTGATGATCTCTAAATCCTGTGGACGCAGTATAACGCGATCATTTCGCTGACCCAAGAGATTAACCACAGATAAAAAAAAACGCCAGCAGTAGCTGACGTTTTTTGGGATTCAAATTAATTATTTGTTTTTAGGTTTATAAAAACCAAAATAGCCAATAATTAAAATCACAAACCAAATTGGGCTGACCATTAAAGCTTGACGGGTGTCACTTTCTAAAGCCAAGACCACAATCATGCTTAAGAAAAATAAAATCACCACGGCGCAGGTGAATAAACCACCGGGTAATTTAAACGTCGATTTTGCATGTAAAGCCGGACGTGTTTTGTAATACACGATATAGCTCCACATGATAATGAGCCACACACAAATAAATAAAATTGTCGACAGTGTGGTTGCCAAGGTAAAGGCACGTACTGTATCTGGTACAAAATACTGTAATGCCGCACCAAGCAATAAACACACTGATGAGAAATACAAGGCATTGGCAGGTACAGCACGTTTATTTAAACGCGCAAAATTTTGCGGTGCTTGTTGCTCACGCGACAAACCAAACAGCATACGTGAAGTTGAAAACACACCACTGTTCATAGATGACATTACCGATGACAACACCACCAAATTCATAATAATCGCCGCAGCTGCAATCCCGGCTTGGCTAAATAAATTCACAAAAGGTGAGATATTCGGGTTAATCTGATTCCAAGGCGTCACCGACATCACAATCAATAAAGCCAAGACATAGAAAATAATAATACGAATTGGAATTGAGTTGATGGCTTTGGGTAAGTTCTTTTCAGGATCCTTGGTTTCAGCTGCGGTCGTCCCCACCAATTCCACGCCCACAAAAGCAAAAATAGCAATTTGAAAGCCGGCTAAAAAGCCCATAGCACCGGTTGGGAAGATACCGCCGTGTGACCAAATATGGGTAAAAGATGCCACATGACCGGTGTCTGAGGTAAAGCCGGTAAAGATCATCCATAAGCCCACCCCAATCAGCACCACAATGGCAATAATCTTAATTAAGGCAAACCAAAACTCAAGCTCACCAAAGAGTTTTACCGTGACTAAGTTTAAGCCCATAATAAAGATAATTGCGGCAACACTAATCATCACGCCTTCAAGTGGGGTAAAGGGCAAACCATGATTAAAAAATTGTAAGTAATAAATAATCGCAGATAAATCGGCAATACCAATGGTGATCCAGCACAGCCAATAGGTCCAACCGACAAAGTAACCCGCCCATGGGCCAATTAAATCGGTGGAAAAATCAATAAATGATTTATAGTTCAGGTTAGACAGTAATAGCTCGCCTAAAGCGCGCATTACTAAAAACACCATAAAGCCAATAATCATATAAATGACAAGAATAGACGGTCCGGCCAAACTAATGGTTTTGCCCGAGCCCATAAATAAACCTGTACCAATGGCGCCACCAATTGCGATTAATTGCAAATGACGATTGGACAAGCTTCGTTGTAATTCACCACTGTTGGGTGAATTGTGTTGTTGATTTGACATTTTTTTCATTTCATCTTCGATGTCCATCGCGACAAAGTAGCCTAAAAACACCAAATCACAAAAAAAAATTGCCCCCAATCTATATTTTTTGAGAATACTTTAGTCTTAATTGTTTTTTCTGATGCTCAAAATCAACCACTTAAATATAGGCTAAGTTGAATGATTCAACCCTATTCACTGCTTGAAAAATACGCAACTTTATGGGAAAAATAGCCAAAGCTTTGCAAAAATCATAAAAAATACTGTGTGGCATAGCCCTTGCATACAGTGATCACAATACACAACAAGAAGAGAATTTATGCAGCTACAAAGTTTAATGGAAACCTTAAGTGGTTGGGTTTGGGGGCCTTATATGTTGGTGCTGATTGTCGGCACTGGGGTATTTCTGACCTTTCGTTTGTTGTTTTGGCAATTTCGCATGCTGCCCTTGGCTTTTAAACAGGTCTTTGGCAAACATCCCCAGCATAAAGAAGGCGATATCTCTCAATTTGCCTCGCTCATGACTGCCCTGTCTGCCACCATTGGTACAGGTAATATTGCAGGGGTCGCTACAGCTTGCGTACTCGGTGGACCCGGTGCGGTGTTTTGGATGTGGATGACCGCGCTATTTGGCATGGCCACCAAATATGGTGAAGGGGTCTTGGCGGTTAAATACCGTGTTAAAAATGAAAAAGGCGAAATGTCGGGTGGTCCGATGTATTACATCGAACGCGGCTTAAAGTGGAAATGGCTGGCGTTAATTTTTGCCCTGTTTGGCACCTTAGCGTCATTTGGTATTGGTAGTTCGGTGCAATCAAATACCGTGGCCTTAGCGGTTGAAAATAGCTTAGGCATTGAAACATGGATGACCGGCGTCATCATTACCGCTTTTTCTGCTTTGGTGATTTTAGGCGGTATTCAATCTATTTCTAAAGCATCTTCAGTGATTGTACCTGTGATGGCAATTGGCTACGTCACAGGTGGCTTGATTATTATTTTAAATAATCTTGAACTGGTTATGCCGGCTTTAAAGATGATTTTTACCTATGCTTTTACTGGTGAAGCGGCAGTGGGTGGTGCAATTGGTGCTGCTATTCGCTACGGTGTGGCGCGTGGGGTGTTTTCCAACGAAGCCGGTATGGGCTCTGCCCCTATTGCGGCGGCAGCAGCAAAAACTGACCATCCGGCGCGTCAAGGTTTAGTGTCTATGACAGGCACCTTTATTGACACCATTATTGTGTGCTCCATTACCGGTGTTGTCTTAGTGATGGGCTTTATTATTGCAGGCAACAGCTTTGGCGAGCAAACAGGGGCGGTATTAACCATTCATGTATTTGATCAACTCTTACCCGGCATAGGGGGATGGGTGGTGACCTTTGGTATTATTTTCTTTGCCTATTCAACCATTTTGGGTTGGAGTTATTATGGTGAAAAATGTGCCACCTATTTGCTTGGTGAAAAGTTCGTGTTGCCCTATCGCATCATCTATATTGCATCGGTGTTTATTGGCTGTATCGCCACACTTGATTTAGTGTGGTTATTTGCCGATACCTTTAATGGCTTGATGGCAGTACCCAACCTTATTGCTTTATTGCTGTTATCCGGTGTGATTGCCAAAGAATCTAAGGACTTTATCGCGCGGCGTAAGTCCGGTGAATTGTACTAATATTAAAAAAGCCACTTAAAAAGTGGCTTTTTTTTACTGTAAGCGTGTGGTCATGGCCACGGCGCGATCTGCTGCAAGTTCTAATGCCGTTTCTAAAGACAATACAAAGAACAATACGCCATCGAGCTTCATATTGCCGTCGTCATCTTCTAAATATTCACATAACTCGCGATAGGTTGGATCTTCTTCATCGACGGCTAAGTCAATATAGGTATGCTCAAGTTCATGGTTGTGTAGGCTTTCTTCTTCTAAACCCAAACACGCAGCATAGCCAATTTCATGATCTTCTAACCAAGCCAAAACAATTTCACAAATCGGGCTGTTGGGATCTTCAAAATGTACAAATAAGACATCACGATTTTTTTCGCGAGCAATGGCATCAATATAAGGCAGTGACTGTGACATGCTTACCTTTTAATTCTTTCAATATAATGCTGCATTATACGGAGCAAAGCAGGCGCTTTGCATGTTTTTTCATAAATAAAGCGACAAAGCATGGCGTCAGCATTTGGGATTTTATGGCTTTATGGCTATGCTTAAACAGTCTTTTCATCCTGTGCGTAAAATTATGGCTAAAGCAAAAAGTGTCTATCGCTGTGAACAATGTGCGGCTGACCATCCTAAATGGTCAGGTCAATGCAGTGAATGTGGTGAATGGAATTGTTTGGTTGAAGTTAGTATTGCGCCTATGGTGACCCATCGTGCCAGTCCAAAACAAAGTGTGGGTTATGCCGGACAAGCCGCCAACATTACCACTTTAAATCAAGTTTCGGTGTCGCGAGAATCGAGGCTACATACTGGCATTGGTGAGTTTGACCGTGTTTTAGGTGGTGGTTTAGTCACCGGCTCTGTAGTGCTGATTGGCGGTGACCCCGGAATTGGTAAATCTACCATTTTGCTGCAAACTGCAACGCATATGGCAGCGCAAAATAGTCCGGCTTTATATGTCACAGGTGAAGAATCTTTATCACAAGTGGCATTACGTGCCCAACGTTTAGAGTTACCCACCGAACACCTTAAAGTTATGGCGGAAACTTGCGTTGAGCGAATTTGCGAAGTCTTAGCACATGAACGCCCTGCGGTGGCGATTTTAGACTCGATTCAAACTCTGTATACCGAAAGCTTGCAATCTGCGCCCGGTGGCGTTTCACAAATCCGTGAATCGGCAGCAATCTTAACCCGCTATGCCAAAAATAGTGGCACTGCCCTATTTTTGGTGGGTCATGTCACCAAAGAAGGCGCTTTGGCAGGTCCACGTGTGTTAGAACATATGGTCGATTGCGTGCTGTATTTTGAAGGTCAATCTGATTCACGCTACCGTATGATTCGTGCAGTTAAAAACCGTTTTGGTGCAGTCAATGAATTGGGCGTGTTTGGTATGACCGATAAAGGCTTACGTGAAGTGGCCAATCCATCCGCCATTTTCTTAAGTCGTTATGATGAAGCCATTCCCGGTTCCATTGTCATGATTAGCCGTGAAGGGACACGCCCTTTATTGGTTGAAGTACAAGCCTTAGTCGATGATGCACATGGTCAACCGCGCCGTGTAGCTTTAGGTTTAGATCAAAACCGTTTAAATATGCTCTTGGCAGTGATGCATCGACATGGCGGGGTGCAAACCTCAGGGCAAGATGTTTACGTCAACGTAGTGGGTGGTTTAAAAATTACCGAAACCGGCTCCGATTTAGCCGTGCTACTAGCTTGTGCCTCAAGCTTACGCGGTAAAGCACTACCCCAACAAATGGCCGTGTTTGGTGAAGTCGGGCTATCTGGTGAAATTCGCCCAGTTCCCAATGGTCAAGAACGCTTAAAAGAAGCAATTAAACATGGCTTTAAATATATTATTTTACCGCGCGGCAATGCCCCACAAAAAGAGATTGATGGCGTGACCTTAATTAGTGTAGCGCGTTTACATGAAGCTTTATCTGAGGCAATGCGTTTAAGTGAAGAGTTAAGTTAAACTTAAACTCATCTGGATGCAAAAATATATATTTTTAGTGTTGAAATTCACGCTAAATCACGGCATAAATACACAGTAAATTCGATTTTTAAATACAGGATACTTTAATGGAAGTTCGACAGCGTAGTTTGATGACGGGTATTTTAGCTGCTGCTCTTTTAGTTGCACCTATGGCAGAAGCAAAACGTGCGGGTAGTGGTAAGAACCAAGGGATGAGCCGTCAAGCTGCCCCTGCGCAATCTTATCAACAGCCGCGTCAAGCCGCACCTGCTCAACAACCTGTCGCACCTGCTACAGCACCAGTTCAACAAAAATCTGGTCCAGGTGTGGGTGGTATGGTTGCCGCGGGTGTTGCCGGTGCTGCAATTGGTGCTGTTGCGGCCAATGCACTAGCAGATGATACGCCTGCTTCTCAAGCAGCTTCGCAAGCCGTACCTGCTGAAGAAGAAGGTGGTATTCCAGGTTGGATTTGGATTTTACTGGCCGCTGCTGCTGCTTTCTTTATCTTCCGTAAATTCGGCGCAAAAAAAAAAGTAGCTCCTAATCCCTATGCACCAAATCATGGCGCAAACAATGCGCCATTTGGTCAAGTACCACCACCAGCATCAGGCGACAATGCCAATATCTTTGGGCAAAATGTAGGTGGTTCAACGCCACAAAACAATGCGCCATTTGGTCAAGCGCCTCAGCAAGCACCGGTGTTTGGTTCGGCATATACCAATAGCGGTAGCCAATTACCTGACGGTACAGAACCTGCTGCGTTTTTACGTATTGCGCGTCAACGTTTTAACCATATTCAATCTATGAATAATGCAAGTAACGTGAATGAAATTCAGCGCTACTTAACACCTGATCTTTACCAGTCGATGTATAACGACATCATGGCCAATCAAGATCACGATGTTGCTGAATTTTCAAACTTAAATGCAATGGTCACTGACTCAACCACTGAAAATGGTCAATACATTGTCAGCGTACGTTTTACGGGTACAGTCAGCGAAGATTTAAACAGCTTACCGCAACCGTTTACCGAAATTTGGCATTTTGTAAAACCTGCTGGCTCTGACCAAGATTGGTTAGTGGCAGGTATTCAACAAGAAAGTTAAGTCTTAAACACAAAAAAGCCAGTGCATGTCACTGGCTTTTTTTATGCCTTAACGCGGCAATGGAATATATTGCTGATTTGGATCAAGCTGTGGCTTGTCCATACGCTCAGCGACAATCACTTCAGTTTCAAGCGCTTGACCTGCTCGCTGTAGATCGATTTTCACTTTACTGTTGGGTGCTTGAAAACCCACATAATTGACCAAATAAGCAGATGAATCAATCTCTTGACCATTCACTTTTAACAACACATCATCTTTTTGAATACCCGCTTGAGCTGCAGGTCCACTTGGATCAACAGCAGCCACCACCACACCTGAAGGTTTAGTGGCAAGCACATCTTGTTGTTCTACAGGCAACAATTGTAAGCCCACATAACCACGAATGACCCGACCATGTTCTAAAATTGAGTTTAAAACATGCTGACATACTGGTGCTGAAATGGCAAAACCAATACCCAGTGAGCCACCAGATTGCGAGAAAATAGCTGTATTAACACCAATCAAATTGCCCGCCACATCAATTAAAGCACCACCTGAGTTGCCCGGATTAATCGCAGCATCGGTTTGGACAAAATCTTCATAACGGTTAATGCCTAAACCACTACGCCCTGTGGCTGAAATAATGCCTTGGGTCACTGTTTGTCCCACACCAAATGGGTTACCAATGGCAAGCACCACATCACCAATTTCATTGCCACTTAATTTAAAAGGTAACACTGGCAATTGATTCAGCTCAATTTTAATCACGGCTAAATCTGTTTCAGGGTCAGAACCAATGACTTTTGCCAATGCACGACGCCCATCATGCAATGCCACCACAATTTGCTCAGCTTGTTCAATCACATGATTATTGGTTAAAATATAGCCATCTTCACGCACAATCACGCCTGAACCCAAGCTATTTTCATTATGATCTTGGCTAAATTGGTCAGGCAATTGGTTGCCAAAAAACTCTCTAAACATCGGATCATTGAGTAAAGGATGCGAAGCTTGTTTCACTTTTTGGGTGGTAAAAATATTGACCACCGCAGGCGCAGCCACTTTAACGGCAGCACTATACGAGGTCACGCCGCCTGCTCGTGAAGTGTCAATTAAAGGCTCGACTTTTTCAGCTGGCATTTTTACCCCATCAACCGCAATCGGTGCTTGAGGTTGTTGGCGTTGTTGCCATATAAAAAATCCGGCAATCACCAACACAAGTAATAGCCAAGGTAACCAAGTTAAGGTCCGGCGCACAGTGTTTTCCTCTAGTTAATATTGTCATCATGTAAAGGGGTTATTCTAAGTCCAACACACAGATTCTTTTGTTGGCTTTAGTTACAATTTATCATAGCCTGATGCATAAGCTAAGATCGAGAATTATTTATGGCAAAGTTAACAGATATTATTGCGTGGTGTGATCAAACCTTAAAAGCCGCTGAGTTTAAGGATTACGCACCCAATGGTTTACAAATTGAAGGACGTGGTGAAGTCAATAAAATTGTCTGCGCGGTGAGTGCTTCACAAACTGCAATTGAGACTGCCATTGCCCAAGGTGCTGACCTTTTATTGGTGCATCATGGTTACTTTTGGAAAGGCGAAGCCTACCCCATTACCGGCATGCGTGGTCAGCGTATTAAACGCCTAATTCAGCACGATATTTCCTTGGTTGCTTATCATTTACCGCTCGATAGTCACCCAACATTAGGTAATAATGCGGCGATTGCTGATTTATTAGAACTTAAATCAATTGAAGCACTTAATCCCAATGAGCGTCATCCTATTGGCAATATTGGCTATTTAGATGCACCCATGACTCCTGAGGAGTTTCAAACTTATGTATCAAAGCGTCTAGGTTTTAATGCAATACATTTGCCTGCGCAAAAAACACATATTCAAAAAATTGGTTTTTGTACCGGTGGTGCCCAAGACTTCATTCATCAAGCCGCAGCACAAGGCTGTGATGCCTATATTTCAGGTGAGGTGTCGGAGCGCACCTTTTATGAAGCCAAAGAGCTTGACGTACACTACTACGCTTGTGGTCACCATGCCACCGAACGCTATGGTGTACAGCGCTTAGCACAAGCGTTGAGTGATGAGTTTGGCATCCAAACCAGCTATTTTGAATTGAATAATCCAATCTAATCTTTTATTTTTAATGAACTGTATAAATTCAGGTTTTATTATGTATTGTTATTCAAGATCAATACACTATTTGATCAAGAATGGATTACAATAATCACACTTTTTAATCTCAAAACCCAGCACATGCAAGGAATTGGACACATGACAACGATTACTTTACCGGCTCTTCCGTACGGTTATGAAGATCTTGCTCCACACATCAGCAAAGAAACTTTAGAATTTCACCACGACAAGCACCACAACACTTATGTTGTTAACTTAAACAACCTAATCAAAGGCACTGAACTTGAAGGTAAAACTTTAGACGAAATTATCCTTGCTTCTGCAAATGATGCGTCTAAAGCAGGTATCTTCAACAATGCAGCACAAGTTTGGAACCACACGTTCTACTGGAACTGTATGGCTAAAAACGGTGGCGGCGCGGCAACTGGCGCGTTAGCAGCTAAAATTGACGAAGCGTTTGGTTCTTACGAAAAATTTGCTGAAGAATTTGCTGCTGCTGCAACCACTCAATTTGGTTCAGGTTGGGCATGGTTAGTGGCTGATGAAGTAAACGGTAACTTATCAATCCTTAAAACTTCAAATGCTGATACGCCAATGGCGCATGGCAAAGTAGCTGTATTAACAATTGACGTTTGGGAACATGCTTACTACATCGATTTCCGTAACGCACGTCCTGTTTACATCAAAACTTTCCTAGAAAGCCTTGTAAACTGGGATTACGCTAACGCGAAATATGCAGGCCTTGAAGCTGGCGTTGAAAAATAATTTTTATTTTTTAGCTCTAAAAAATCACCCTGTTTTGGGTGATTTTTTTTCACAACTGAAAAATTTGCTCACAAAACATGCAAGTGATTCATTTTTATTAAAAAATAATTGACGCATTTAAATCTTCATTTATAATCGCATTCAGATTCTCCAATAGCTCAGTCGGTAGAGCGACGGACTGTTAATCCGCAGGTCCCTGGTTCGAGCCCAGGTTGGAGAGCCAAGATTCTTAAAAAAACCCACTTCAAATAAGTGGGTTTTTTATTGCCTAAAATTTTGTACTTTTAAGCTAATTGCTTAATTTTAAAACATTTAAACTTTTTTTTTGATTTTTTTTCAATTGGCGCTTGACCCTTTAAAAAAACGCTCTATAATCGCATTCAGATTCTCCAATAGCTCAGTCGGTAGAGCGACGGACTGTTAATCCGCAGGTCCCTGGTTCGAGCCCAGGTTGGA